>DJXA01000193.1:0-4076 GCA_002449555.1 Atopobiaceae bacterium UBA7016
GGGCAGTGTCCGGGCTTGCCGCCACGACCTCCACCCGCAACCTCTACAAGCTGATCATCGCAAAGCTCGACCACGCCAGCCAGCTTCTCGTCCTTCTCTACCATTGCGAACCTCCTTCAGTCCACACGTTACGTGCTTCATCAGTTTATACGTCACTGAGGCTCGTGCGTCCTCGTCGCATAGAATGAGCAAGGCGAGTTCGATCCCGCTTGATGAGACGTTAGCGGGCCCGGTCTGGTCTCATCAGGCTATACGTGCGTAACATGGCCCAGCATCAGTCCAGTCCGTCTCCCCTGCCAATGTTGACAGAAGACTGCCCCGTAACGTCAACATTCGCTTTGGGGGCCCTGAAAGCTCGCCGTATGCGCGAAAAGAAAAAGGCCAAGGCGAAAAAGCCTTGACCTCGAAGAAATCTCTGGTGGGCGATGCTGGATTCGAACCAGCGACCCCATCCGTGTGAAGGATGTGCTCTACCCCTGAGCCAATCGCCCGTGCAGAAGGTATAGTAGCAGAACTTCGGCGCGTGTGCACCAAGAAGTTTGAGCAATCTCGGAGAGACTACACCTGCTCCAAACGCTTCACCAAACGCTGCGCGAACACCATCATCAGAAGCGCAACGATTCCCGCGCCAGCCAGCACGGCAATCTGCAGCGGCGTGGGGTCTCCCATCGTCACCGCGATGGCCGCAAACACAATGCTCGCAATCACGAGAATGATGGCGAGCCTGCGAACCTTCGTCGCATTGGATGGTACGTTTGCCAGGCGGGCCGACTGCGCTCCACCGGGAATCGCGCCCACGCCACATGCCACGGTCGCCACCGCGTCGGTGTCAAACACCGTCTGAACGCCCGTCAGAATGCCAACACACAGCGCCGCGAAGCCCGTGAACAGGCACGCGATGCACGCAAGCTTCAGGTTCTTCTCAAGCTGAGTCATAGCCATCCAATCAATCTGTACCGCCAAACTCCACACAATAGTGTAGCGAGAAAAAAAGTCCTTGACCGCAAATTTCAGTCTGGTATATTAATTGGCGCACCACCCACGGGGAATTAGCTCAGCTGGGAGAGCGCATGACTGGCAGTCATGAGGTCAGGGGTTCGATCCCCCTATTCTCCACCAAATACTCCGGATGCCCTCAAACGAGGGCATCTTACTTTTAAAGCACGGCCCAATGGGGAATTAGCTCAGCTGGGAGAGCGCATGACTGGCAGTCATGAGGTCAGGGGTTCGATCCCCCTATTCTCCACCAACCACTCCGACGCCCTCATCGAGGGCGTCTTTCTTTATGTGTCGAAGTCGCGTACTTACTCGCCCGTGCGGGATACCTCTGCGATGCGCGCTTCCAGGTTGGTGAAGGCCAGCGGAGCCACCACCACAGCCGCAACCGTCGTGAGGAAGTTCTTGACGAACTCAAAGGCCGCCTCGTTGCCGATGAGCGACACGGGCCAGGCCAGCACGTAGCGAAACGCCACCACGACCGCGATGCCCAGCACAATGCGCGCCATCCCCCGCCGAAGGTCGCAGCGCGCCTCAAAGCGCACGTAGCGCCGCTCGGCCCACCAGCCCAGGAAGGCCCCGGGAAACATTCCCAGCGCCTTGTACGTGTCGAGCGCCATGAGGGCCTGGTCCTCGGCGCTGAGACCTGCCACGGCGGGATACGGCTTCACCGCAACAAACACGCACGCCGCGGCGGTCAGAACGCACGCGACGATGGTAACCGCGGTATCGCGGCCCTCGCCAGCGTCGGCCCACGTCACCAGCTGTCCGGCAAGCCAGACGCAGAAAACACCCAACGCCATGCCCACGATTACGTCCTGCGGCGTGTGGACGCCCAAAAGGCAGCGCGAGAAGGCGACGACCGCCGTGAGCACAGCCGCAACCGGAACCGCCCAGCCGAAGCGCTCGCGATACGACCAGCCGAGCGAGCCGAAGACCGAGGCGGCGCTTTGGGTGTGTCCGCTGGGAAAGCTGTAGCCCGTCGCCGTCTCAAGCGCAGACTCGTGCGGCGTAATCCGCGTGTCGCGCAGCCACGGACGGGGCACACAGACACAGATCTTGATGAGGTTGTTGAGCACGGCGCCAAAGCCAAACGAGAAGAGGATGTGTGCCCCTTTGCGCTTGTCGAGGCACCAGTACACGACGCACGGCAGCGCGATGAGCCCTGGGCTCACCACAAAGTCGGAGATGAGCATGAAGAGCTGCGTCACCGGTGCAGGAAACGCCTCGCGCAGCTTTTGCAGGTAGATGAGATACTTCATGTCCACGGTCGACCTCACTGTTTCCTCGGTTGTCACCATTCAGTGTAGCGGCAAGAGGCCTGGCTTGGGTGGACTTTGCGGGCGCACTGGTCGCGCCATGCGTTTCGTGCTATGGTTAACTCCGCAAACGGGCCTATGGCGCAACGGTTAGCGCAGGGGACTCATAATCCCTGGGTTGGGGGTTCGAATCCCTCTGGGCCCACCCGTGACTGACAAGGGCTGCCGTCTCTCGCGACGGCAGCCCTTCTTCGAAACGCAGTTTAGGTCCCTGACTCCAAAATTGCATGAGCTGCAATTTTGGAGTCAGGGACCTAAATTGCGTTCACAGGAGCTGGAGGGATGCGGCGATGAGGAGCTGGCCGACGTAGTACAGCATCAGGTTTGCGCAGCGCCAGGAGAAGCGCTGCTGCGGGCCAAACGTGTTGAGGATGAGGATGACGTCGCTCACCAGGAAGAGCACCGCGCCCGCAAAGAAGACCGCCGTATGTGGGCCGGGGCTTTGGATGAGCACGGCCGCGGCAACGCAGTTCATGATGCTGATGGCGCCGATGTAGAACACGCCAAAGATCTTGAACGCAAGCGCGGCCTCGATGCGCTGGAGAATCCACCACATGAGGGCAGCGGTCAGCACACAGCCCA
The DNA here is from genome assembly GCA_002449555.1 of Atopobiaceae bacterium UBA7016. Classification (GTDB taxonomy): domain Bacteria; phylum Actinomycetota; class Coriobacteriia; order Coriobacteriales; family Atopobiaceae; genus UBA1367. The sequence continues at coordinate 2,898 of DJXA01000193.1, forward strand.
GGATGACCGCAGGCACGAGGTTCTTGCAGCGGGGCGCCAGGGCCAACAGGTATGCCACGTGCCCCGCGAGAAACACCAGGATGCCCACGAGAAAGGCCCGCTTGCCCTTCTCACCCTCGAAGACGTAGCGCAGATTGAGGATGACGTCAGCCACAAAGCCAATGGCTAGGCCCGACACGATGATGCGCGCGTAGGAATCCCCTAGCGCGTTGCCAGCTCCGAGGAAGCCGAACGCCACGAAGCAACAGGAGGCCAGCCCCTTGATGAGGTCAGCCTCCACATATCGGCCGTCTCGTTCGACCTTGATGAACCACGCCGCAAGCGCCAAGCAGATGGGAACCAACCAGAGATAGTGCATACCGCGCTCCTCTCATCGGCTGCTACGCAACTGAGGGCCAGGCCCCTGATGCCCATCCTACTACTCCTTGAACAGGGCAAACACCGCGTCGCGCATCTGGGCCGGCGAATGAACCACCTTGTCGGGGCGTTCGGGAACATCGGGCACCGCACGGCCGCGCACGTCCACCCAGATGGCGCTCCAGCCGGCGCGCTTCGCGCCCACGATGTCGGTCTCATACGTGTCGCCTACGTACCATATGCCCGCGCCAGAGACCCCCAGAAGCCCCTCCATGGCCACGAAGAGCACCAGTGCGGGTTTGTGCACGTTGTAGTCTCCCGAGACCACTACGAGCCTCTCATCGACTCGTTTGTCCAGCCCCAGCAGGTGGAGCTTGCAGCGCTGGTGGGGCGCGTCGCCGTTGGAGATGATGCCGACGGGAACGCCCGCTGCGGCGCACGCGTCCAGCGCCTCTACCGCCTCGGGGTACGGCGTGATGTGCTCCTGTGCCGCGGCATAGGCGGCCTGGAAGCGCAGGGCATCGGCGCGCGAGACGTCAACGCCCCAGTCGGCGAAGGTCCACTGCACACGCAGCACCTTGTGGTCTTCCTCGCTGATCTTCCCCGCCGTGAGGAGGTCGAGCGCTCGGTCTGAGTACCAGCGGCTTTTGGTGAAGAGCGCGTCAACGGGCAGGTCATAGGCGCCTGCGAAGACCTCGGCGTACGCCGCGCGATACGGCTCGGCAAGGTCGTACAGCGTGTCATCCACATCAAAGACGATGGCATCGGCAGGCATCGGCACTCTCCCCTCTCCCCTTGCGAATGTTGACATCCCGGGGTGGG
>DJXA01000193.1:4217-7083 GCA_002449555.1 Atopobiaceae bacterium UBA7016
CACCCCGGGATGTCAACATTCGCTTATGTGATTACTTGCGCTCGGAGACGACCTTCTCCGTCAGGTACGCCACGACCTCGTCGAGCGCCACCTCGGTGCGCTCGCCCGTCGCGCGGTCCTTCACCTCGACGTTGCCATTCTTCACGGCGCGCTTGCCGCACACCACCTGGTACGGGAAGCCCATCAGGTCGGCGTCGGCAAACTTCACGCCCGCGCGCTCCTTGCGGTCGTCGACCACAACCTCCACGCCGGCATCGGCAAGGCCCTGCGCAACGCGCTCGGCAGCCGGCCACACCAGGTCGTCGGCGGTCTCCAGCGGCACGACCTCAACCTCAAACGGCGCGACGCACACCGGCCAGATAATGCCGTGCTCGTCATGGTGCTGCTCGACCACGGCAGCCAGCGTGCGAGACACGCCGATGCCGTAGCAACCCATCTGGAAGGGCTGCTCCTGGCCATTCTCGTCGGCAAACGTGGCACCCATGGCCTCAGAGTACTTGGTGCCCAGCTGGAACACCTGGCTCACCTCGATACCGCGGGCGGCCTTCAGCGGAGCGCCGCACTTGGGGCAGCGGTCGCCCTCCTTGGCGGAGGCCAGATCAAGCCACTCGTCAACCTCAAAGTCGCGGCCGGGACGGGCGCCCTTGATGTGCCAGCCGGCCTCGTTGGCGCCGATGAGCCAGCTCTGGGACTCCTTCAGCGACACGTCGGCCACCACACGCACGCGCTTGTCAGCGCCGATGGGGCCCATGTAGCCCTTGACCAGGCCATACTCAGCCATCTGCTCCTCGGTCATCACGTCATAGTGGCCAAAGGCATGCTCGGCCTTGACATCGTTCAACTCGTGGTCGCCGGGCAGCAGGCAGAGCACCGGCGTCTCGTCCTCGGCGATGATGGCGAAGCTCTTGCGGCATGCCTGCTCGGAGATGCCCACGAAGGCGGCCAGCGACGCGATGGAGCCCTCGCAGGGCGTCTCGATGCGCTCGCACTCGGTGCCGGGGCCCTCCTCGTAGGCGATGCCCACGCAGGCGGCCTCGACGTCGGCCGCGTAGCCGCAGTCGCAGTACACGAGCGCTGCCTCGCCGGCCTCAGCGATGGCCATGTACTCAACGGAGGTGTCGCCGCCGATCTGGCCGGAGTCGGCCACCACGGGCAGCGCATGCAGGCCGCAGCGCTCGCAGATGCGCGCGTAGGCCTCCTTCTGGTCCTCGTAGCTCTTCTGCATGCCTTCGACGGTGGCGTCAAAGCTGTAGGCGTCCTTCATGATGAACTCGCGGCCACGCATCAGGCCAAAACGGGGGCGCATCTCGTCGCGGAACTTGTCCTGGATCTGGTAGAGCGTGACCGGCAGCTGCTTGTAGCTGCGAAGCTCGTTCTTGACGAGGTCGACGAAGGTCTCCTCATGCGTGGGGCCCACCACAAACTCGCGCTCGTGGCGGTCCTTCAGGCGCAGCAGCTCGGGGCCGTACACGTCCCAGCGGCCGGAATCCTTCCAGATCTCGGCGGGGACGATCATCGGCACGAGCATCTCCTGCGCACCGATGCCCTCCATCTCCTCGCGGATGACGGACTCGATCTTCAGCAGCGAGCGCCAGGCCAGCGGCAGGTAGCTGTAGAGGCCAGCCGCGGTCTTGCGGATCATGCCGGCGCGCAGCAGCAGGCGATGGCTCGCGAGCTCGGCCTCGGCGGGGTCCTCCTTCAGGGTGGGCGCATAGACGTGCGTCATCCTCATGAAAGTCTTCATGCAACGTTCCTTTCCTGCATGTCTCTGTGCATTTGGCTCACAGCATTTTAGCAAGCTACAAGCGGTTGTTGACATTGCCGGCCCTCTTTCCGTCAACATTCGCATGTATGGATGCGGAAGTTGACGGATTGACAACCGGCAACGACAACAACCGCAACTGGGTTAGGCGCCGAAGCGGGCGGAAATCTCGGCGAAGAGCTCGTCCACCAGCTCTTCCTCGGGCACGGTGCGCAGCGGCTCGCCGCCCACGAAGATCATGCCGCGACCCTGGCCACAAGCGATGCCAATGTCGGCGTCGCGGGCCTCGCCGGGGCCGTTCACCACGCAGCCCATGACAGCCACGCTGATGGGCGCCCGCACGCCGCGCAGGCGCTTCTCCACCTCCTCGGCCATGCCGATGAGGTTCACGCGCGTACGTCCGCACGTGGGGCAGCTCACGAGCTCAGGACGGAGCCTGCGCATGGAGAGCGCCGACAGCAGCTCCCACGCCACGTCGACTTCTTCCACAGGATCAGCCGTCAGCGAGAGGCGCATGGTGTCGCCGATACCGTCGGCCAGAAGCGAGCCCACCGCGGCGCAGTTCTTCACCGTGCCCTGGCGAAGCGTGCCCGCCTCGGTCACGCCTACGTGCAGCGGGTACTGCGGCAGGTCACGCGACAGCATGCGGTACGTCTCGATGGTCACGGGCACCGAGTGCGCCTTGGCAGAGAGCACGATGTCAGAGAAGCCGCGCTCCTCGAAGTGCCGCACGAACGACGCACAGGACGCCACGAGCTTCTGCGGCTGCGTGAGGTCCGTGCGCTCGGCCACGGCCTCGTCGAGCGAGCCGGCGTTGACGCCGATGCGAATGGGAATGCCCTGCTCCCCCGCCTCGTCGATGACCGCGTCCACGCGGTCGAACGAGCCGATGTTGCCCGGGTTGACGCGCAGCGCCGCCGCTCCGCGCTTCGCGGCGCCGATGGCCAGCTTGTGGTCAAAGTGAATGTCGGCCACCACCGGAAGCGGGCTCTCGGTACAGATGGCCTCAAAGCCGTCCAGGGCAGCCGCGTTGGGCACGGCGCAGCGAATGATCTCGCACCCTGCGTCGGCAAGGCGCTGGATCTGCGCGAGCGTCGCCTTCGG
>DJXA01000193.1:7225-7469 GCA_002449555.1 Atopobiaceae bacterium UBA7016
GGCACGTTTCCCACCATCACCTGACGCGTGCGCGTCCGCGGCGCCTGCGCGGCGTCAACGTAGCATGACTCAGCCATATGCTTTCCTAACCAAGAACGTAGCGAACGATGTCGTTGCGAAGCGCCACGACAAAGATAAACAGGAAGAATGCCAGGCCCACGTAGCTCACGATGTTCTGGGCGCGCGTCGAGAGCGGCCGGCGAATGATGAGCTGCACGACCTCGATCAAGATCTTGCCGCCGTC
>DJXA01000193.1:7601-13165 GCA_002449555.1 Atopobiaceae bacterium UBA7016
AGCTCAACGGGGCTGGTAGAGGCCGCCTCGCTGGCCATGACCGAGATGCCTACCACCGACGAGGACGACTCAAGCACCTCCATGGTGTGCTGCGGCATGATGAGGCGAAGCGCGAACTCGGCCACCGTGAAGGCGTAGTCGAAGGCGAAGCGAATGGCCGTGAGCACGTCGGGGCGCCAGACCATGGTCTGTCCGTCCTGCACGAACGTCATACCAAACACGCTCACCGTCACCACGACGAGCACGAGCGCGAACACGATGTTGACGGCCGGGCCAGCCAGAAGCGCCACGAGCCGCGGCACGAACGACTTGCCTAGGTACGTCCGGGCGCGCTCGTGCTGCAGGAAGTCGGCCGGCGACATGTCCGGGACACGCGGCTCGGCGTCGGCGGTGGCGCCAGGACGCGAGAAGTCATGGTCGCGGTCATACTCGTTCAATAGCTGGCCATCGCGGGCTAGCGTCTCGAAGGCCTCGGGCCACGTGGACTGGCCGCGGTGCTCGTCAAGCTCGGGGTCATAGAACGGACGGATGGCGCCCCAGTCGGCCAGCGTAGCCACCAGGCCATAGGCGCGGTCCTCGTCGCACCCGATCTCGTCTGCCAGCTCGGCCACCTTCACGCGGCCGTGACGCTGCACGCAGGCAAGGGCCGGCGCCAGAAGCTCGTCCTCCTCGCCCTCCATGCCGCAGATGCGCGTGTAACCGCCCAACAGAATGGGCGTGACGCCAAACTCGGTGCCATAGCGCTTTGACTTGAAGGCCAGACGGAACCGCGACGGCATGCCGAGGAAGAACTCGGTCACACGCATGCCAAACGCGCGGGCCGCCAAGAAATGCCCGCCCTCGTGGATGAACACGAGAAGTGACAGCACCAAGAGGCCCCAGAAAACCACCGATATCACGTTAAGAATTGCCGGCACGCCATCACCTAGCAATCGTCTGCAGCACAGCGCGGGCCTGTGCACGGGCGCGCGCGTCGACGTCGGCCAGCTGCTCAAGCGACGTGACGGGCTCGACCTCGGTCTGGTTCATGACGTCCTCGACCACGCGCTGAATGTCCAAGAACCCGCAGGTACCAGCCCTGAAGGCGGCGTTTGCGATCTCGTTGGCGGCGTTCATGGCGCACGGCAGCGTTCCGCCCGCACGGCCGGCCTCCTTTGCCAGCGCCAGGCAACGGAAGGTCTCCTCGTCGGCCTCGCCAAAGGTCAGCGGCTGCATGGCGCAGTAGTCCTCGCGCACGCTCGCCGTCTCCCAGCGCTCCGGGAAGCTGAGGGCCGCCTGGATGGGGATGCGCATGTCCGACGGGCCAAGCTGCGCCTTGATGGTGCCGTCCACAAACTCCACCATGGAGTGGATGCGGCTCTGGCGATGCACCAGCACGCGCACCTGGTCAACGTCCACCTCGAAGAGCTGCTTGGCCTCAAGCACCTCAAGGCCCTTGTTCATGAGCGTGGCGCTGTCCACCGTAATCTTCGGCCCCATGTTCCACGTGGGATGGGCAAGCGCATCGGCGGCCGTGACGCCAGCAAGCTGCTCGCACGTCCAGCCGTAGAACGGACCGCCCGAGCACGTCAGCCAGATGCGGTGCACCTCAGAGAGGCGCTCACCCAGCAGGCAATCGAAGATGGCGTAGTGCTCGGAGTCAACCGGGATGAGCTTTCCGGGCTTGGCGAGCGGCATCAAGAGGTCGCCGCCTACCACGATGGACTCCTTGTTGGCGTAAAGGAGCGTCTTTCCGGCAACGAGGGCCTGGTAGCCCACGTCGATGCCCACAGCTCCCACCACGGAGTTCATGACGGCGTCGTTGTCGTCAAGCGACGCGAGGGCCGTCACGGCCGCGGCGCCAAAGGTCACCTCGCAGCCTGCGGGCAGCTCCTCAAGGAGCGCGTCGCCACGACGGGCCTCGTTGCCCACGGCCACGTGCTTGACGCCAAACTCGCGCGCAGAAGCCACGAGCTTCCCCAGCGAGTCGTACGCGGCCAAGGCTGTGACCTGCAACTTGTCAGGATGCTTGCGGCAGACGTCCAACGTCTGCGCGCCGATGGAGCCCGTGGCTCCAATGACGGCGACGCGCAGGGGATACCTGCGCGTTACCTGCGAATGGTTGTCAAAGAAGATACTCAAAGAATTCCTCCAATATGGAGCAGTACGTATGCGGCCATGCCGCCGAAGAGCATGGAGTCTGACCGGTCAAGCAGGCCGCCGTGCCCGGGCAGGATGTCGCCCGAGTCCTTCACGCCCACGCCACGCTTGATGCGCGACTCGAAGAGGTCGCCCACCACCGAGCAGAACGCCACCACGGCGCCCGTCCCGAGCGCCAGCGGAATGCTGATGCCTTGCACCTTGAGGATACCCACCAGCAGCCATATCACCATGGCGCCCGCAATTCCTCCCCAAAAGCCCTCGACGGACTTGTTTGGCGAGATGCGCGGCGCAAGCTTGTGCCGGCCGATGCGCGAGCCCACTAGGTAGGCAGCGGAGTCGTTTGCCCAGACCGAGCCCATCACGCCCACGCTGAGCAGAAACCCCGGAAGCCCGGCCGCAGACGCCCGGATATACACTAGGCAGGAGAACGCCAGCGAGGTGTAGATGGGGCCAAAGGCGGTCACGGCAACGTCAGAGATGTTGGCACGCGGCGTGGCCACGTACCAGACGGAGCAGCCAATCAGGAAGATGGCCGTCACCAACAGCGTGTGATGCGTGACCGGCAGCAGCACGGCCAGGGGATAGGCCAGCGCGGCGGTCAGGCCCCAGATCTCGTTGGGCATGCGGCCCGCGGCGCGCGCCATGCGATAGAACTCAGAGCAGCAGAGCCACGCCATGGCGGCAACGATCACTGCCGTGGGAATGACGCCAAACCAGAGGCAGCAGATGATGGTGACCGCGTACACCACGCCCGTCGCCGAGCGCAGGATGAGCTTCTCCCACCAGCTGCGGGCCTTCTGGCCGCGCAGCTCGCCGTCGCTGAACTTACCTTCGCGGGCATGGCGGAAGCGCTCGAGCCAGTCGATGCCACGCTCGATGCGGCTGCTACTCGCGACGCTCGTGCGCCGCGGGGTGCTCTCCTGGTCCTTCGTCTCGTCACTCACGCGTTTACCACTCCCCCATAGCGACGCCCGCGCCCCTGGAACGCGCGAATGGCGCGCAGGTACTCCCAGCGGTTGAAGTCGGGCCAGTACAGGTCGGTCACGTACATCTCGGTGTAGGCCAGCTGCCACAGCAGGTAGTTGGAGAGCCGAAGCTCACCCGACGTACGCACGAGCAGATCGGGGTCAGGAAGTCCGGCGGTGTAGAGACGCTGCGACACGGCCTCCACGTCCACGTCCTCGGGACGCATCGTTCCCGCCGCGACCTCCTCGGCAATGAGCCGTGCCGCACGGGCGATCTCGGCGCGCGAGCCATAGTTGACGGCCAGCGCAAAGGTCATGCCGTCATAGGAGGCCGTCTCGTCAAGGCCACGCTGGAAGACGTCACGCGTCTCCTTGGGCAGGGCGTCGAGGTCTCCCAAGAACTTGAGGCGCACGTTCTCCTGGTGGAAGAGCGGCAGCTCCTTCACCAGCGTGGTGGCAAACAGGTGCATGAGCAGGTTTACCTCGCGCTGGGGGCGCTTCCAGTTCTCCGTGGAGAAGGCGTAGGCGCTCAGAACGTCCACGCCCAGGCGCACGCTCGTAGTCACCGTCTCGCGCAGCGAGTCGACGCCTGCCACGTGGCCGCGAGAGCGGTCAAGCCCGCGCGCCTGCGCCCAACGGCCGTTGCCGTCCATGATGAACGACACGTGGCTGGGAATCCGCGTGATGTCGACATCGTCAAGGCTGATGTCATCCGGGGCGTCAGCAAAGTACGCCCGGAGTTTTGTCTCGTCGCGCAACACTTAAATCTCCATGACCTCGGCGGTCTTGGTCTTCAGCATCTCCTCGATCTTGGCGGTGAACTCGTCGGTCACCTTCTGGATGCCCTTCTTCTCGCGCGCCAGATCGTCCTCGGTGAGCTCGCCTTCCTTCTCCAGGAACTCGACCTCCTCGTTGGCGTCACGGCGGGCGTTGCGCACGGCAATCTTGGCCTGCTCAGCGTACTTGTTGCAGTCCTTGACGAGCTCGCGACGACGCTCCTCCGTGGGCTTCGGGAAAGGAAGGCGAATGCAGATGCCGTCATTAGACGGGGTGATGCCGAGGTCGGAGTCCATGATGGCGCGCTCGATGGAGCGCAGCGAGCTCTTGTCCCACGGCTCGATTACGAGCATGGAGGCCTCGGGCACCTTGATGCCGGCGAGCTGCAGGATGGGCGTGGGAACGCCATAGTAGTCGACGCGGATGTCGTCAAGCACGTGCGTGTTGGCGCGGCCGGTGCGAACCTTGGCAAAGTTGTGCCTCAGCGCGTCGATGCACTTGTTCATCTGGGCACGTGCGGAATCGGTATACTCGCTCATGGTCTCTCCCTAGTCTTCCTCGACGACCGTCGTGCCGACCGGCAGCCCCTTCAGGGCGCCGACGATCGCACCTTCCTGCTCCATGTTGAATACCATAATGGGCATGTGGTTCTCCTGGCAGAGAGCCGTTGCCGTGGCGTCCATGACGCCCAGACGCCACTTGAGGACGTCACGATAGCTGATGGTGTCGAACTTCTTGGCCTCGGGGTACTTCTTCGGGTCCTTGTTATAGATGCCGTCAACCTTCGTGGCCTTCATGAGCACCTCAGCACCAATCTCGCAGGCGCGAAGCGCCGCGGCGGTGTCGGTGGTGAAGTACGGGTTGCCCGTACCCGACGCGAAGATGGTGATGCGGCCCTTCTCCAGGTGGCGAATTGCACGACGGCGGATGTAGGTCTCAGAGATGGCGTGCATCTCGATGGCACTCATCACGCGGCAATCCATGCCATTCTTCTCAAAGCAGTCCTGCAGGGCCAGCGAGTTGATGACCGTGGCGAGCATGCCCATGTTGTCGCCCTGCGCGCGGTCCATGCCCTCCGCGGCGCCCTCGACGCCACGATAGATGTTACCGCCGCCCACGACCACGGCAATCTGGATGCCGTCGTCATAGGCGGGCTTGATTGCCTGCGCGATGCGCTGCGGAACCGCAGGGTCGATGCCGAAGTCACGCTGGCCCATCAGGGCCTCGCCCGAGAGCTTCAGCAAGACACGGTGGTATTTGTAATCAGCCAAGATGCCTCCTCGCGTCCATAGCTACACATTTCTACGAAATTCTAGCAGTTGTCGTTCGTTTGCTCTGCCACCCATCGACCAGCGACACCATAGCAACGCAACAACGCACCGCGGGGTCGGACCAGAAGGTCGGACCTTGTGGTCTGCTCGGAATGTTCTAAAAACGAAGAAGGGGCCGGAATTGCTTCCGGCCCCTTGTCATTACCCTTGTTATGGGAGTTCGTTACTCACCGAAGTTGTAACGGATGAAGCGGACGATCTGGATCTCGTCGTCGAGCTTCTTGGAGAGCTCAGCGCAGAGCTCGGAGACGGACTTGCTGCCGTCCTTGACGAAGACCTGCTCGGTCAGGGCGCGCTCCTGGAAGAACTTCTTCAGGCGGCCGTTGATGATGCCATCCCAGAACTTCTC
>DJXA01000179.1:0-1270 GCA_002449555.1 Atopobiaceae bacterium UBA7016
GCGGGTTCTCACCGCGCTATCAGGGGCTTGGCCTCATGTGCGCGATACTGTCATTTGCGCTGGTGGGCTTTGTCGAGGAACTCATCTTCCGCGGCTTCCTGTTCAGGGCAATGCTCAAGAGTGGCGAGGTAAAGACGGCCATCGTTATCTCGGCGGCTACCTTTGGCATGGGCCATATCGTCAATTTGCTGACGGGCCATGCTCTGGTAGAGACGCTGGTGCAGGTCGTCTTCGCGGTGGCGATTGGCTTCATCTTCACGATGGTGTACTACAAGTGCGGCAGCCTGCTTCCGCTTATCGTGGCGCACAGCACTATTGACGTGCTCTCCGTTTTTGCCGTGGACAACGTGGTCGCAGATTCGCTCTACATTGGGGTGACCATCGTGACCGCTGCCCTGTACTGCTGGTACCTGGCTCGCCTGAAGACGCCGGCGATTATGAGTGTGGCGGGATAGAGCGCGAGGCAAAGCGACTCCAGCAGTGCTGCAGGAACTCGGGAAGAGTGTTAGAGTTAGCTTAAGCTAACACACTTTCCGAGGAGCATCACATGGATCTGCAGTTTGGCGACATCCAAGAGACCGCGCTGGTCACGCTGGCTATCCGTGCGAGTGAGACGGCCCATCCCAACCCGCGTATCCGCGACGAGAAGGCAAAGGAGATCATTGACACGCTGGGCGTGGACGTGAGCAAGTACGATCCGTTCCTCTCGCACGAGGGCGTGGTCGCGCGCACCATTATGTTTGCTGACGCGCTGCGCGGGCTCATCACGCGCTATCCCGAGGCGACGTGCATCAACCTTGGGTGCGGCTTTGACGACAAGTTCAGCCAGGTAGATAACGGGCGCATCCGTTGGTTCGATGTTGACCTGCCCGACCAGATTGCCGTGCGGCGTAAGGTCTATGAGGATCGTGACCGCTGTGTCATGATGGACGGCGATGCGCTTAATGGCGCGTGGACCGCGGCCATCCCCAAAGACCAACCTATCATTGTGGTGATGGAAGGCGTGCTGGAATACTTCACCAAGGAGCAGGCGGCCACGTGCCTCCACATGCTGTGCGACTCGTTTGAGCATGGCTGGCTGCTTGCCGAGATGAACTCGATGTTTATGGTCAAGCACTCCAAGCAGCACGACGCCATCAAGAACACCAACGCCACCTTCAAGTGGGGCACCAAGAGCGGCGCTGAGTTCGCGGAGCTTGAGCCGCGCATGACCCTCATCTCTGAGCACAGCTACAACGAGGAGATGCGCAAATGGACGCTGCGCGGCAAG
>DJXA01000179.1:1413-8601 GCA_002449555.1 Atopobiaceae bacterium UBA7016
CCACCATGCCTCGGCTCCGTGGGACGGGGGTTCGGAACCCTTGTCCCACCTACTCCAAGTGAGAGATCGAGAAACCACCCCGAACGACCAGCACATAGGTGGGACAAGGGTTCCGAACCCCCGTCCCACGGAGCCGAGGCATGGTGGCACTACAGGCGCACGATTTTGGTGCCGTGGACCTCGTGGACGCCGAGGAGGGATGCGACCTCCTCGGCGTTTTGCCAGGTGATGCCTCCACCAGGGAGGATGATGAGGCGACCGGCTGCGTAGGAGACGAGCTCGCGTAGATGGCCGATGTTGTCCAGGACGGGCGTGCCGGCAGGGCCGCCGTGCGTGAGGATGCGCTCGACGCCCAGTTTGGCAAGCTCATCTAGGGCGCTGAACTGGGCTTTATTGTCAAGGACGTCAAACGCCATGTGGAAGGTGACCTGTAGGGGAGGGCGTGCGGAGTCCGAAGATTTGGCCGCGTTCACGAGCTGCTTCGCAAGCTCCATGTCGAGCACAAGCTGCCCGTGCTCGTCAGGCCGCACACAGCCAAAGACCACGCCATCAACCCCAAGCTCACGGGCACAGGCGATATCGTCCAGCATCATCTCTCGTTCCCGTGCATCGTAGACAAAGTCCCCTCCGCGTGGACGCACCATGGCCATGACCTGCACGTTATTTGCCCGCGCAAAGCCAACCGCTGCCTTGATGACGCCGTATGAGGGCGAAGTGCCGCCCACGGCAAGGTTGTCGCACAGCTCGATACGACGAGCCCCCGCCGCAGCCGCAGCGGGGGCCAGCGTTAGGTTCTCGGCGCAGAACTCTCTCAGCAGCTCCATGTTCCCATTCTCTCTGCCCGTTCCCCCTTGGGGACAGGCCCTAATGGGGAATTACAGCGTGGTGCGGCCGTAGGCCTTCTCCCAATTGGCGGTGAACTCGTCAACGGCGATGGCGGTGCCGGGGTGGCCAACCATGTCGCGAATGGTGTCGGGGTTCACCGTAATAGAGGGTACACCAGCGGCCAGCAGCTGATGGACCTGATCGACGTTCTTGAAGCTGGCCGCGCACACCTTGGCCTCCATGCCATACTGCGCCAGCGTCTGCACCAGCTCGATGACCTGACCCACGCCGTCGCCGTAGTTGCACATGCGGTTGACATACGGCGCCAGGTAGTCCGCGCCGGCCTTGGCGGCCCAGAAGGCCTGGTCAGGGGAATAGATGCCGGTGGCAAGCACGCTGATGCCCTTGGCCTTGACCACGGGAATGGCGCGCAGGCCCTCGCGGGTGACGGGGATCTTGACCACGATGTTCTTGCCGCCGCGGATGGAGGCAATCTTGTCAGCCTCGGCGAGGATGCCCTCGTAGTCGGTAGCAACCACCTGCGCGATGATCTTCTGGTCCTCGGTCAGCGCCTCGCACAGCTCAGCAAAGACCTGCTCAGGCTCCTTGCCGCTCTTGGTGATGATGGTGGGGTTGGTAGTGACACCGTCGATAGGCAAAAACGAGCAAAGCTCACGAATAGCCTCAATATCAGCCGAATCAATAAAGAACTCCATAATGATTTCCTCCTCTAAACGCGCCGCGCGGCGGCGCACCAATCTTTATGATGTTTTACCTCATGTGTGTGACTGCCGCGTAGGTGATGGCGGTCTTCGTCTCATGCGAGTTCTGCAGCGAAGCGAGGACTGTCTGAGCAGGAGATGAAGACCGCCATCACCCCACCTACAGCACCTGCTCCGTACGATCGATGATATCGTCCTGCGTAGCCTTAGACAGCACGTTGAAGAACGCGGAGTACCCGGCCACGCGCACGATGAGGTCCTTGTGACGCTCGGGATGCGCCTGCGCGTCCAAGAGCGTAGCACGGTCCACCACGTTGAACTGCACGTGGTAGCCATGCAGGCGGTTGAAGAACGTGCGCAGCATCATCTCAAGCTTCTGCTTGTTCTCCTCGCGGGCCAGCATGGTGGGGGTCACCTTCTGGTTGAGCAGCACGCCGCCGGTGATCTTGTCGGTGGGGAGTTTCGATACGGTCTTGAACACGGCCGTCGGGCCCTGCTTGTCGCAGTTGTGCGCGGGGCTGCAGCCCTCGGCCAGCGGCTCGTGCGCGTGGCGGCCGTCGGGGGTGGCCATGGTGCCCATACCCTGACCCACGTTGGCCGAGATTGAGCTGGTGCCGGCATAGCGGATGCCGCCGATGGGGCCGCGGCCAAAGCGGGTGTTGTGATACTTGGCCACCTCGTCGATGTACGGCTCGTAGCACGCGACGGCCAGGCTGTCCACGTAGTCATCGTCGTTGCCGTACTTGGGGGCGCCGTCAATCAGCAGCTGCTGGATGCGCGCGCCCTCCTCGCCCTCAAAGTCGGACAGCAGGGCGTCCCACAGCTGCTGGCGCGAAATGGCGCCCTCCTCGTAGACGAGCTTCTTGATGGCAGCCAGGCTGTCGGCCATGTTAGCGATGCCCACCTGCAGGCCGCTGATGAAGTCGTAGACCGCGCCACCCTCCTTGATGGTCTTGCCGCGCGCGATGCAGTCGTCGGTGAGCGCGGAGCACAGCACGTCAGGTACGTCGCGCTCGGAGGCCTTGTCGATGGCGTTCTCCACCACCACAGACCAGCGGCACATCTCGCGCAGACTTGCATCCCACGCGGCCATAAGCTCGTCAAAGCTCTCCCACTCAAGGAAGTTGCCGTGCGCCTCAACAAAGCGCTTGCCAGAGGTCAGGTCTACGCCACCATTCATGGCGCAGAGCAGCAGGCGCGGGAAGTTGATGTAGCTCATGCCCGTGCAACGGTAGCCCCAACGGCCGGGGACGGCGGTCTCCACGCAGCCGATGGCAGAGTAGTTGTACGCGTCGTACTCGCTAACGCCCCAGGCAAGGAAGCTGGGGATGATGATCTCGTCGTTGTTGAGGGCGGGCATGCCAAAGCCGAGCTTCATGACCTCGACGCACTCGTCAAAGAAGGCCTGGTCAAGCCCTGCGTGGTAGCGCACGGTGAGGTTGGGCTGGGTGAGGCGCGTCTGGGCCACGGAGCGCAGGACAAGCCAGCTCATGGGGTTGACGGCATCCTTATGCGGGGAGTCGGGCGTCTGGCCACCGATGGTGACGTTTTGGTACATGGGGCTGCCGGCCGAGCTGTAGGTGTGGGCCTGGCTGCGGATCTTCTGCACGGTGAGCGTCTTGATCCACAGGTTGGTGAGAAGCTCGAGCGCCTCATCCTCGGTGATGCGGCCGGCCTCGAGGTCCGCCTGGTAGTAGGGATACATGTACTGGTCAAAGCGACCAAACGAGAGGCTGTGGCCGTTGGACTCGATCTGTAGGAGTACCTGGGAGAACCAAGCTGCCTGAACAGCCTCGTAGAAGGTCTCGGCCGGCTCATAGGGCACGCGGGCACAGGCGGCTGCCATGCGCTCCAGCTCGGCCTTGCGGGCGGGGTCGTTGCATGCGGCGGCCTGCTCGGCGGCAAGGTCGGCATAGCGCTGGGACCAACGGCGCACGGCGTCGATGACGACGAGCACGGCGTTATAGAACACGTACTTGTCGATGGAGTCGGGATCGCAGAGGTCAAGCGCGGCCTTGGCGGCGCGAGTGCGCTCCTCATAGCCGCGCAGGCCCTCCTTCAGCATGCGTGCGTGGTTGATGGCCAGGTGGGCGTCGCCCGCGTTGAGCTTGCCCTCCATGCCAAAGACGCCCGTCTCCATGAAGACGGAGACCTCTGCGGGAAGGAGCGCTTCTCCGCGGCTGCGCAGGTTGTTGTTCTCCCAGAACGGCGCGATGTCGCGGATGGCCTGCTTGTCCTCCTCGGTCATGTAGAAGACGTCGCCGTCGCGCTTCTCAAACTTGTCCAGCTCGTCAATGACAAAGCCCAGCGTGTACTCGGGGAAGACGGGGGCGTTGCCGTTCTTGGTGGCCTGGTTGCCGGCGATGAGCGTCTTGTCCTCGATGTAGATGCTCATGTTATCCAGGATGTGGGCAAACGAGAGCGCGCGGCGCATGACGGGTGGCTGGTTGAGGGTCTGACGATAGCTCTCGGTGCAGAGCACGGCGCGTTCGGCGTCGACGAAGGGCTTCTCGTCGAGCACCTCCTCGCGGAAGGCCTGCATGCGCTCGGTGAGGGCGCCAAAATGCTCGCGGTTCTCCATCTGTGATCCCTTCTCATTGGAAAGCGATGTGCCTTACGTTCGAAAGTATGTTACGACGAGCCTTGTTAGATTGTCAAGTATAAAAGCAAAGAACCTTTTGCAAGCAATGAACTTGACTTACGAACGAAAGCAATCTACTATCGAACCAACAACAAGAGCCACGTGGAGGGCGCATGCAAACGGCGACGGTATTCAACATCCAGAAGTTCAGCCTCAATGACGGGCCAGGCATCCGCACGGTGGTCTTTCTCAAGGGATGCCCCCTGCGCTGCGCATGGTGCGCCAACCCCGAGAGCCAGCGACGCCAGCCGCAGCTTGAGTGGAAGGAGAGCGCCTGCGTGGGCTGTGGGGCTTGCCTCGCCGCGGCCCCTGATGCGGCTGCGGTCGAGTATGCGGGCAAGCGCCATGTGGATGTGAGGAGCTTGCGCGGTGACTCCGATCAGGCGCAGGCTGCGGTGCACGCCTGCCCTACGCGTGCCCTTACCTGCACCGGAGAGACCAAGACGGTCGAGGAGGTGCTCAAGGTCTGCCTGCAGGACAAGCCTTTCTACGAGGACTCGGGCGGTGGCGTCACGCTGTCCGGTGGCGAGGCGCTCACCTGGCCAGACTTCTGCGCGGAACTGCTCACCCGCCTGCATGAGGAGGGCATCGACACCTGCATAGAGACCGAGGCACACGTGGCGCCCGAGGTGTTCCAACGAGTTGCGCCCATGCTCGATCACTTGCTCATGGACCTGAAGCACGTGGACCCCATCCGCCTGAAGGAGCACACCGGTGTAGACGACCACCTGATGCTGGCCAACCTGCGCTGGGCCATCGAGCGGGGCATGGATGTGCTTCCGCGCACGCCGGTCATTCCCGGCTTCAACGATGCGCCGGAAGACGCGCGTACCATGGCGGCGTGGCTGCGAGAGGCCGGTGCGCGACGCGTCCAGCTGCTTCCGTTCCACAACTTTGGGGAAAGCAAGTACACCCTCCTCGACATGCCGTACACGCTCCGTGGCGTGAAGAACCTGCATCCCGAGGACCTTGAGGACTATAGGCAGATCTATCTGAGCGAGGGCGTCGAGGCGTTCTTCTAAGCAGAAGGGAAGAAGACCATGAGTGAGGGCATTACGGTATACGCCGTGTCCGACATGACCGGCACCACCGTGGGGCGCATCGTGCGCGCTGCGTCGGCACAGTTTCCGGCTGGCCACGTGAGCATCAAGGTGCTGAGCCACGCTACTTCCGCAGAGCAGATTGTCGACTTCATTCGGCGGCAGGGAGATGACCTTGGCGCCTGTGCCGTGTTCCACACCATCCTTGCCAAGCGTACGCGCGAAGACCTGCGCAACGCGCTGCAGACCCTGCGCATCCCCTCGGTCGACCTGCTGGGATCAACCGCGCACGTAATGGCTGGACTGCTTGACGAGGAGCCGCACGAGACGCCTGGGCTCACCATCGACGATGGCGCTGAGCTGGTGTTCTTTGACCTAGGTGCTGAGGTTCGCTCGTAGGGGAAGCTGAGAGCCTTGCGTTGACGCCCTGCCTGGTACAAGGTTTCCGCGAAAGCGCGGCATCCTTGCGTTGCTCGGCTCCTGTACGTCTCTATGCGCGAATCACCTTGATGCCAGTGCGCTCTACACTCTCGGACCACTCGGCAGAGATGCCGTCATCGGTGACCAGCGTGACGGGCTTGTCTGCCATTCGTAGTGGCACGGCGCTGTGCTGGCCAAACTTCTCCGACTCAGTAAGAACTACGACTTCGGCTGCCGATGCCGCCATGGAGCGCACCGCGTCGGCACGCATCTGGTCGGCGTTGGTGAAGCCCACGCCGTCGATCCAACCGTCCGCGCCGATGAAGAGGTGGTCCACATAGAACTCCTGCGCGCAGGTGCGCACGAGGGGGCCCACCATCACCTGCGAGTCGCGCTGATAGGTTCCGCCCAGGAGCGTGCACGACACGTTCGAGCTGTCACGCACGTAGTTGGCGATAAACGCGCTGTTGGTGATGACCGTCACGTTCTGCTTGGTGTCGGCAAGCACGCGCACCAGAAGCGCACAGCAGCTGCCGCTCTCCACCATGATGGTTGCGCCATCCGGTACGAGTTCGGCCGCGCGGCGGGCAATGAGAAGCTTCTCGTCGTAGTGGTAGGCAAGGCGGCCGCCCACGTCGTTGGGGTTGGCAAGCATCGCATAGCCGTGCTCGCGTATAACGAGGCCCTTTGCCTGCAGCGCGTCGAGGTCCTTGCGCATGGTGACGGTGGACACGCCAAGGCGCTCCGCCAGGCTCGCTACCTCGACCTTCTTTTCGGTAGTAACGATCTGCAGAATGTCACTGTCTCGCTTTGCCATGCTTGCCCCTTTCGAACGTAAGCAAATTCTATCACGCTGGCAAGCATCTGCACCACGAGGGTCCGACCCTCGTGGTGCAGATCATCTACCGCTCGCCCAACCCGTCGCCGGCACACGCGCGAGGCTGAGGCCGCTGGCACCGACATCATCGTGGCCATCGGCTTCGACGAGGGTGGCACCCTGCCCGACATGACGCTGGGCACCTTCTCCATCGTGCCGCTCATCGTTGATGCCGTGGATCACACGCCCGTTATGGCCGCAGGGGGCATTGCCGACCACCGCACCTTTGACGCTGCGTTTGCGCTGGGCGCCGAGGGCGTCTACTGCGGCACCGCTTTCCTCATGAGCGAGGAGAGCCGCATGGCCGCCAACGTCAAGGAAGCCGTGCTCAAGGCCAACGCCAAGGACCTGCTGCTTTTCCGCACCACCCCCAGGGCGCACTACGAGTGGTACTCAACAATCACGTGCGGCTCGTACTCCAGAAGATCCTCTATCGAGCAGTCGAGAACTTGGGAAAGCTGTCTCAGCGTCTGTCCGCTTGCCTTGTTGAGGCTGTTGACGCGCTGCTCGTAGGCCTGAATCGACTTGAGTCCCACCTCAGACATCCGCGCCAGCTCGGCTTGCGAGAGACGGTGCGCCAAGCGGATGCGAGCTAGATTGGTCTGAGCGGGTCTTGATTCCTCCAGCAGCAGATTAAACTGCTCCATGCAGACGCTGACGTCC
>DJXA01000218.1 GCA_002449555.1 Atopobiaceae bacterium UBA7016
CGGCATTGCGCTGGTAGCCGACCTGTGGGGCCAGCAGCACGGCGTCATAGTCTCCGCCTTCCGCCTGGGCCTGCGCCAGAGGCAGCGCCTCAAAGGAGTAGTCGAGCGAGAGCGTCTTGGCGGCCTCGGCCAGCTTGCCGGCGAACATGGTGGTGGTGAGGCCGGCGGTGCAGCACAACAGCACGCGTGTGGTGTCGAAGAGGTCGCGCTCCTGCAGCACCTGGGCCATCTCGCGGAAGAGCTCCTCGGCGCGCGCCTCGTCGTCCAGCTCGAAGTGCAGGAAGAACATGGGATCGTCCGGGCAGTCGATGTCAACGACGCTGAGCTCCACGACCTCGGGCATGTCGTCAAAGCGGTAGAAGTTGACGGCGCCTGCGGCGTCCGTGGTGGTGAGTTTGATGTGGTCGTCGTCAGTAGCGGCTATGGTGCAGCCATCAATGTGCTGCGAAAGGACAAAGGCGCGAAAGCTTCGGCCGAGCTCGTTCATAGACCCCTCCTCAGGTCAGGTTCTGCCCTCCATGATACTCGGAGCCAGAGCCGCGCGATTATGCTGCTCCGAAACCGCAGAGGAGTGGCTATCATGTAGTGAGTTGTTTCGAGGAGGTACTATGCGCAGAATCTTCCGGCACCTTACCAACCGTGACCTTGAGCTGGGCGTCTACGCGCTGGTAATCATCGTGCTGAGCGTGGCGTCCTGCGCCATCTTGTGGGTCTCTTCCGGCGTGTTCCGCACGCTATGGTCACTCATCTGCGCGGTGGTGGAGCCGCTGGCGTACGGCGCGATGGCGAGCTATGTGCTGAACCCGCTGGTCAAGTTCTTCTCCCATGCGCTGCGGCGCTATCCCAGGTTTGCAGAGGACGGCATGCGTCGGCGCACCACGGCCGTCATCATCACGGTTGGCCTGATCGCTCTGGTGCTGTTTGGCCTGCTGCTGGGCCTGGCCGCCATGCTGACGCATCGCATCGCGGCGCTTGACTGGAGCACCATCGAGACGATCTTCGCCGACATTACGGGTGACCTCAACGGCTTTCTGCAGATGGTGCAGGAGCGCCTGGTGAGCTGGGGCCTGATTAGCGCGGAACGCGAGAACTTCTTGATGTCCGCCATGACCAACGTCACGAACGTGGCGTCTACGGTGCTGTTCTCGGTCATCTTTGCCGTGTACTTCCTGATTGACGGCAAGCGCCTGTTTGCGTACTTCCGCCGCGTGGCGCACAACGTGCTGGGCGGCCACGACGTGGACGTGACCCGCCTGATGGACGACGCCGACCGCGTGTTCTCGGGATACTTCCGTGGGCAGGCGCTCGACGCCGTGGTGGTGGGCGTGCTCACCGCCATCGCGCTCTCCATCGTGGGGGTGCCCTACGCGCCGGTGGTTGGCCTGCTCACGGGCATCGGCAACCTGATTCCGTACGTGGGTGGCCCCGTAGGCTACGGTTCCATCATCGTGGTGTGCTTGTCCGAGCAGCTGTGGGTGCCCATGATTGCGGGTCTCATCGCGATGTCGGTGGTCATGTTCGTGGACGGCAACATCCTTAATCCGCGGCTGTTGTCAAACAGCATCGAGGTCCATCCCATGCTGGTCGTCATCGCGCTGATTGCGGGCGGCTCGGTGGGCGGCATCGCCGGCATGCTGGTGGCGGTGCCTGTGGCGGCATGGCTGAAGATTCAGCTGGACCGCTGGATGGATGCCAGAGAGGCTGCGGGCGAGAACCTTGTTGACGAGATCGCGGGCGCCTTTGAGGACAAGCCGGCGGCGTCGGACGAACCGACGCGGGTTTCGTAGGCCGGCGTGATGAGGGTTCGTCTGAACGCACGCGGGCTTGCCATCAAGGTTGACCGTGTAAGGATTGCTGCCGGCAAGCGGCAGATGCCGGCGCTGGTGCTTTCGCCGCGCGAGCCGGCCGTGAATGCGCCGGGCGTGCTGTGGGTGCACGGCGGCGGTTACGTGACGGGCATGAAGGAGATGGTCTTCATGGCCCGGGCGGTTGATCTGGTGGAGCGCTTTGGCGCCGTGGTGGTGAGCCCGGGGTATAGGCTCTCGTGGCAGGCGCCGTATCCGGCTGCGCTTGACGACTGCTGGGCGGCGCTTCTGTGGCTGCGCGACCACGCCAGCGAGCTGGGTGTGAATGACGCGCAGCTCATGGTGGGTGGCGAGAGCGCGGGCGGCGGCCTTGCGGCGGCGCTGGCGCTGCGTGCGCGCGATACGGGCGAGGTGCGCTTGGCCTACCAGATGCCGCTGTATCCGATGATTGACAACCTTGATACGGTGAGCTCGCGGCGCAACAGAGCGAAGGTGTGGAACACGCGGCGCAACCATGCGGCGTGGCGCCTGTACCTGCGTCAGGATGCGCGAAGCAAGAACGTGGAGGCCTATGCGGCCGCGGCGCGTGCGCGCGATCTGTCAGGCCTGCCGCCGCTGTACACGTTTGTGAGCACGGCCGAGCCGTTCTATGCCGAAACGCTGGCGTACGTGTTGCGGCTGCGTTCTGCGGGCGTGAAGGCCGAGGTAGACGTATACGAGGGGCTCTACCATGCCTTTGACATGCTCGAACCTGACCGCGACGAGAGCATCATTGCGCGGGAACGGTTCTGCGCGCAGTTTGCCTGGGCCGCCGAGCACTGCTTTGCCCCGCAAGGGGAGTAGTGCGGGAATTGCGACAAGTTTTAGGTTTTCATTGACTCCCGTTAACAGGGTGGTAACATAAGAAACGAATTATTACGAGTTTGTTTCTCACCACGCAAGGGGGAGTCGAAATGGGAGCACTGTACATCGTTGGCGCGATGGTTATCGCGGGGATTGTGTCTGAGGTTCTTGCCACGGCGGCGGGCAACGGCAAGGTTGGTAATTACGACTACCACTTTGCGACTGGCGTCGGCGCGGTGTTTGGCAACCGCGGATAAGTGTCTGCTTGAAAGAGTGTGGTGAAGCCCGGAGTCTTCGGACTCCGGGCTTCTTTTGTCCGGAAATGCTGACGGCCAGCGGAACCGGTCCAAACAGGGCTCGGAAACGTCCGGTTGCGCTGGGGACCAGCGGTTCCGGTCCAAACGGGGGACCGTAACGTCCGGTTGCGCTGGGGACCAGCGGTTCCGGTCCAAAGCGGCGGGGGCCGCCACGATTCGTGACGGTCCCCGCCTGCGTTCGGTCAGGTGTGCTCGCTTGCGCTAGCTCTTCTTGAAGAAGCTCTTCACGCGATCTACCAGGCCTGTGGCCTTCTCGCCACCAGGGACGGCGCCTGCGGTAACGGCCGTGGGATCAGCCGCCATGCGCTCGAGCTTGCGCTTCTTGTGGTTGAGCCAGCCGGTGATGCCGATGGCGCCAATGCCGCCGCCACCGATGACGTTCACCGCGATGCGAATCTTGTCAAGTGCCTGCATGCCGTTCTTGTAGATGCTGCCCGGCACGGCGCCGTTCATGGCGCGGCTGTTGGCCGTGGTGTACAGCAGGTGGTGCGCTGCCTCGCGGGCGTAGTGGTACTCGGCCGCGTTGGTCGGGTCAAACAGGTAGGTGTTGGCGTTGCTCTTGAGGAAGGCGTCGCCACCGGCGCGGATCATCTGGCTCTCGTTGAAGGCAGGGCTCTGCGCGTTTGCAGAGTCGGTGATGATGAAGCCGTCGAAGCCCCACTCCTCGCGGACGAGCTGCTGCAGCAGCGGGTAGCAGCCGCCGGTCCACGTGGCGCCAATGCGGTTGAAGGCGGTCATGATGCCCTGAGCCGCACGCTGGGTGCGCGTGTTCAGCGTGTAGGTGCCGTCCTCGGCCAGCGTGTAGTAGGTCTCCTCGACGTCGGGGGCGTGCATGCAGAGCTCAAACGGGCGCAGATAAATCTCGCGCGCGGCCTGCTCGCCAACCCAGGTGGTCACCGAGTTGTCGATGCCGCCGTCGCCGCGGTGGTTCTCCTGGTCATTGAAGGCAAAGTGCTTGATGGTGGAGTACAGGCCCAGCTCGGCGGCGCCATGGATCTCGTGCGAGGCAACGGTTCCGCTGATGATGGGGTCCTCGCTGTAGTACTCGGCGGCGCGGCCGATGAACGGGGTGCGGTGAATGTTCATGGAAGGCGCGTACCAGCCCATGGCGCCGCCCATGCCCTGCAGGTTGGCCTCGGAGGCGAGCATGCGGCCATAGCTCTCGGCCAGCTCCTGGTTCCAGGTCTGGGCCATCACCACGGGCGAGCAGAACATCATGCCGGTGGAGCCGTAGATGAGGCCGGCGGCGGTGTCGGCGTCGATGACGAAGGGCTTGCCCACGCTCTCAAGGTACTCCGAGCCATAGCCGGAGTGGCCAACGATCTCTTGGTAGTCGGCCGGCGAGAGTTGGTCGAGCAGGGTGTCCCATGCGGGGTCGTCGTACGCCAGGCCGCGCACCTCGATGAGGGTCATGCCGTTGTTGGCGCTGTAGACGGGCTCGGCGGTGATGGTGGCGTCGTCGATGGGGCTGAGGGAGTCGTGGCTCTGGATTTTCTCGATGAGACCCTCGGGCGCGACCTTGCCCCAGACGTACGACACGGGGTTGCCGTCGGCGTCGGTGCCGTTGATGTCGTTGCCCCAGGTGCTGACGTCGCCTTCGATGGGGGTGCCGTCGCTGGCGGGGAAGGTGCCCGTCCAGTCGGAGCGGGAGAGCTGCGTGCCGGCGGGTTCGGCAAAGGCGAGGAGCGCCTTGATCTTGTTGCCGGAGTAGGCGTCGGTGGAGAAGGTGGTGGCGTCAACGGTGGCCTGGTCCTTCATGGCCTGCTTGGCGTCCACGGTCAGCTCGTGCGCGGCGGCCAGCGCGGCGTTGCCGCCCACGTTCTGGCCCTTGGCGGCGAGCACGTTCTGCACGGCGTCGTGCGAGTCGTGGCCGGCTACGATGTAGTAGGTACCGTTCTCGATGATGTAGGTGCCGGCGCCCTTGGCGTCAAAGCTCGCCAGAAGGGCCGGGCTGACGTCGATGGTGAGCGTCTGGGACGCGCCCGGCTCCAGCACGTCGGTCTTGCCGTAGGCCACGAGCGCCACGGAGGCCTTCTCCACGCCGTAGGTCTTGTCATAGCTGGTGTATGGGGTCTGGGCGTACAGCTCGACGATGTCCTTGCCGGCAACGTTGCCGGTGTTGGTGACGGTCACCTTGGCCGTGATGGACTTGAGGCCGTCCCACTGCACGTCAAGGTCGCTCCAGTCAAAGGTGGTGTAGGAGAGGCCGTGGCCAAACGGATAGACCACCTCGGCGTCGTAGTCAAAGCTACCGGCGTTGCCCTGGCCCAGGACTGCGTCCTCGTAACGGGTCTCGTAGTAGCGATAGCCCACGTAGATGCCCTCGAGGTAGCTCACGTAGTTGTAGCCAGTGGGGTTGCCGTCGGCGTCGGTGAACTCGAAGTCGCCGTAGTTCTTGCCGGCAGGGGAGGCCAGCGCGTCGGCCACGAAGGTGTCGACGGTCTTGCCGGAGGGGCTGACGTTGCCGGCAAAGATGTCGGCGATGGCGTCGGTGCCGTAGGTGCCGGTGGACGGCACGAAGAGGATGCTCTTGATGTTGGGGAACTGCGCCACCCAGTCGAGCTGCAGGGCGCTTGCGGTGTTGACGAGCAGGACGACGTTCTCGTAGTTGTCGTTGAGGTACTGCAGCAGATCGAGCTCGGTGGTGTCGGGCTCGAGGTAGCTCTTGGTCTGGTCCTCGGGGTTGCTCGCGTGGTTGTACATGGAGCGCGGCATGTCGCGGCCCTCGCCGGCAACGCGGCGCCACACGAACACGGGTACGGTGCCCTGCGCGGAGTCAAGCACGCCCTCGGCGGCCTCGAGCTCGCTGAGCGGGCACTCGTTGATGCGGAAGTCCTCGGAAGCGCCAAAGCCGATGGAGCCCGGGCCCATCTGGTAGGACTTGCCGGCGCCCTTGGTGTAGAAGTCCATGAGGTCCATGTTGACGTGCAGGCCCTTGGCCTCGAAGGAGTCGGCGAGCAGGTTTGAGTCGCCCGACGCGCCGAGGAACTGCGTCATGATGGACTGCGTGGCCGTGAGGTTGCGCACGTTCTCGGAGAAGAAGCTGAACGTGGTGCCCTCGGCGAAGGGCATGGTGGCGTCGTCGTTCTTCAGAAGGACGTAGCCCTCGCTGGCGATGGCGTAGTCGAGCGCCTTTTCGGCGTCGGCGATCTCTTCGGCGGTGAAGTCGCTCTTGTAGTACTCGGCGTCCACATCCTCGGCGCCGGCGGGCGTGGTCCAGCTCTGCTTGTAGCCCAGCATGTTGTTGGCCATGCGCGTGATCATGCCCTGGCCCGGCAGGATAACGTTGACTCCCACCATGGCTGCCGACAGGATGAGCGCCAGAGCGGCCTTGACGATGGTCTTCACCACCCGTCCTACCTTGCGCACGGTTGAGATTTGCTGTGCCATAAATGCCCCTTCCTTTGTGGACGATTGTCCTTGCCTTACCGATTTCACCTTAGCGTGCGAGGAGTGTGCGTTCGAAGGCCTGTCCAAATCGGTCGACAGCCTGTCATAACCGGACACGCTATTGCGAATGTTGACATCCGGGGGCGGGCTGTCCTGTGTCACAATGGCTTGGGGAGAAAGAGGGGACATGCTGCGTGTTGTGATGCTAGAGGACACGCCCGAGGAGGCCGCCGTGTTGCGGGGCCACCTAGAGCGCTATGCCGCGGAGCACGGTCTCGAGCTGAGCGTGTCGTGGCTGACCAATGCGCTCGACTTCCTTGAGGACCGTCCCCAGGCAGATCTTATCTTCATGGACATCGACATGCCGGGCATCAACGGGCTTGAGGCGGCACGGCAGCTGCGCGAGCGTGACGCGGTGACGCCGCTCGTGTTTGTGACCAACCTCGCCCAGTACGCGGTGCGCGGCTACGAGGTGGACGCGGTTGACTTCATGGTGAAGCCAGTGCGCTATGCGGACTTCAGCATGCGCATGGCGCGTGCGCTGCGTGCTGTCAATCGCAGCGCCCAGCGCTCCCTTACCGTGAAGACGCGTGACGGCCTGCAGCTATTCCCCGCCACTGACCTGCTGTTTATTGATACGCATGGGCACGACGTCGCCTATCACGTGGTGGGGGAGGCCGAGCCCTTCGTGGTGCGCGACTCGCTGAGAAACGTTGAGGCAGAGCTGCGCGACCTGCCCTTTGTGCGCCTCTCCAGCGGAGCGCTTGCCAACATGGCGCACGTACGACGCGTGCGCAGCGACGAGGTGACGCTCTCTGACGGTACCGTGCTCTTCATGTCGCGCGCCAAGAAGCGCGAGGCGCAGGCGGCCATCGCGGCATACCTGGGCGGTGGCGCCGGATGATGTGGCTCTTCGGCATGCTGCAGCCGCTCTCGGTCGCGGTGGTTGTGGGGCTGGGCATCTGGCTTTTGGCCGACCCGTTGGGAGAGCGCGAGCCGTTCGCGCGGCGCGTGTGTGAGGTGTGCGTGCCGCTCTTTCTGTGCATCGCCTTTTTCAGCTGGTTTGGCATGAGTGCGCATCGAGAGTTTACCGTCAACGGAACGCCGCAGCTGATCGGCCAGTTCTTCGCGTTTTCGGCACTCTTTGTCTACAGCGTTTGGGGAACGTACCACGTCTTTGAGGTGACCTGGCGCCACGCGATGTTCTGCGGATCTGCGGCTTATATCATGCAGAATCTTTCGAGTGGGCTGGAGGGGCTTTTGGTGCTACTCGCGGGACGCTGGTTTGGCGTGTCGGAGGGCGACGTCTTGGCGCGCACGGTCATGAATCTTGCGTCGGTATTTGCGGTGTATGTGCCGGCGTATCAGCTCTTCGTCAAGCCAGTGCGCCGCGGTGGCCTGGTGCAGGTGGAGGACCGCGCCATCACGGGCGTGTTTGGCCTGGTCATCCTGCTCGTCATCCTCTTTGACATCATAAACAAGGCGCTCTCGTACGGGCCCACACCCCTTTTCATCTTGGTGACGCTGCGCGTGGTGCATGGGGCCATCTGCATCTTCATGCTGTTTGCGCAGTATGAGATGCTCTTCGCGCAGCGGGCGCGGAGTGAGGCGGCCACGGCCCAACGCCTCTTGGCCGAGAGCCAGCGCCAGTACGAGCTCTCGCGCGAGAACATCGAAGCTATCAACATCAAGTGCCACGACATTCGCCATCAGATTCGCCATCTGGGCGAGCAGGGGATGGCGGTGGACGCGGAGGTGCTGGCCGACATCGCGCGCGAGGTGAGTGTGTACGACGCCGCGGTTCGCACCGGAAACGACGCGCTGGACACCATTCTCACCGAGAAGAGCCTGGTGTGCGAGCGTGAGGGCATTGCGCTGACGTGCATCGCCGACGGCTCGGCGCTGGGCTTTTTGACGCCGGCGGAGCTGTACTCGCTCTTTGGCAATGCCCTGGACAACGCTATAGAGGCGTCGCGGCGGATCGCGGACCCCGATGGGCGGTCCATCTCGCTGACGGTGAGAAGGGCCGGCGATATGGTGTCCATCCACGTGGAGAACACCTGCTCGGGCGCCGTAGAGTTTGAGGATGGGCTGCCGCGCACCACCAAGCGCGATGCTGCCGGGGAGCTTGACGAGGTCAACCACGGTATCGGCACGCGCTCGATGCAGGCGCTGGCCGAGCGCTACGACGGGATCTTCTCGGCTGCCCAGCAGGGTGACGTCTTCTGCCTGGATGTGGTGCTGCCCCTGCCCGAATGATTGCGATTGTTGACCGGAACCGGCCCTGCAATGTCAACAATCGCGTGGAAGGTGTGGACGGGCTACGAAACGGGTATGCTCGTTTGTATGCAATCCTTTTCAGAAAGGCCAAGTTCATGCTTGAGCTGAAAAACATTCGCAAGGCGTATGTCACCGCTGGCTTCACGCAGGTGGCGCTTGATGACGTCTCGGTGGCGTTTCGTGACAACGAGTTTGTGGCCGTGCTGGGCGCCTCGGGCTCTGGCAAGACTACCATGCTCAACATCCTGGGCGGGCTCGACCACGCGGATTCGGGCGACATCGTCATCAACGGCGTGTCCACCAAGGACTACACCGACAAGGACTGGGACACCTACCGCAACCACCGCATCGGCTTCATCTTTCAGAGCTACAACCTCATCCCGCACCAGACGGTGCTTTCCAACGTAGAGCTTGCCCTGACGCTGGCCGGCATCAGCCATGCCGAGCGTCGCGAGCGCGCCCGCGCCGCGCTGGAGCGCGTGGGCCTGGGTGACCACATCAACAAGCGCCCCAGCCAGCTGTCTGGTGGCCAGATGCAGCGCGTGGCTATCGCCCGTGCCCTGGTCAACGACCCTGACATCGTGCTGGCCGATGAGCCCACCGGTGCCCTTGACACGGAGACCGGCATCCAGGTGATGGACCTCCTCAAGGAGATCGCGGACGAGCGCCTGGTCATCATGGTCACGCACAACCCCGAGCTGGCAGAGGAGTACGCCACGCGCATCGTGCGCCTGAAGGACGGTCGTATCGTCGACGATTCCGACCCCATCCAAGCCGCTCCTATGGAGGCGCCCGCTGGCATCACGCGCGACGAGCAGCCCACACGCCACGCATCGATGTCGTTCCTCACGGCGCTCGCGCTGTCGCTTGACAACCTGCTGACCAAGAAGGGCCGCACCTTCATGACGGCCTTCGCCGGATCCATCGGCATCATCGGCATCGCGGCCATCCTGGCGCTTTCCAACGGCGTCAACGGCTACATCGCCGACACCGAGGAGGAGGCGCTGTCATCCTATCCGCTGACCATCACCAAGAGCAGCTTTGACCTGACGAGCATGATGGTGGCGAGCGTCGAGGCGGAGGACGAGGCTGTTGAGGCCGAGGCCACGGAGGACGAGCCCAGCGTGCAAGAGGCATCAGACACCACCTCTGACCAGCGGTTGATTCCCGAATACACCATCATGAGCGATATGTTCGCGCGCGTGAAGAACAACGACCTCGCGCGCTTCAAGGCTTTCCTCGAGAGCGGGGACTCGGGCATCGAGCCCCATGTCAACACTATCCAGTACACCTATGGCGTGACGCCGCTCATCTATTCGTCTGACACGTCGAACGGCGTGGTGCGCCTGAATCCCTCGAAGATGTCACAGACCATGACCAACGGCATCGTCGGCTCGTCGTTTGTGGGTGGCATGACCGCGGGTGCCTTCCAAGAGCTGCTCTCTGACCAGCGCTTGCTTGACCAGCAGGCGGTGGTTGAGGTGGGTCGCTGGCCCGAGGCGTATGACGAGTGCGTGCTGGTGACGACGCGGGGTGGCTGGGTGAGCGACTACACCCTGTACAGCCTGGGCGTCCATAACACCAAGGCGATGGAGGACATGCTCACCCAGGCGCTCAACGGCCAAGATGTCGAGGTGCCGGAGATTGAGAGCGAATTCACCGAGGAAGATGCGCTCAACCTCACCTTTAAGGTGGTGCCTGCCGTCAGCCTGTACCAGAAGAATGCCGAGCAAGGCACCTGGACGGACATGACCGGCGACAAGGCCTTCATGAAGAAGGCGGTGGACGACGGCATCACGCTGAAGGTAGTGGGCATCGTGCATCGCGCGGACGATGCCTCGACGAGCTCGCTCTCCGAGGGCATCGCGTACTCGCCGTTGCTCACCAAGCGCCTGATGGAGATTGCGGCTGACGCGCAGATCGTTGCCGAGCAGCAGGCAAAGCCCGAGGTGGACGTCTTCACGGGCAAGACTTTCGAGGAGCTGCAGAACGACGAGCAGAACGAGCTCGACATGGAGTCCATCTTCTCGGTGGACGAGGACAAGCTGCAGCAGGCGTTCTCGTTTGACACGAGCGCGCTTTCCGGCTTTGGCCAGGGCATGGACCTCTCGGGCATTGATCTGTCCTCTTCGATGGGCAGCATGGACTTCTCAAACCTGCAGCTTGACCCGTCGGCCATTCAGTCGGCGTTCAGCGAGGACACCATTCGCCAAGTGATGGCCAATGCGCCGCAGTTCTCGCTGACGGATGCCGAGCTCATCGACCCCGAGGACGGCTTGTCCGAGGAACAGCGCGCCGCGCTTGAGGAGGCGGGAAACAAGCTGGCAGGTGGCTTCATGGCGTGGGCGACCATCAACGGCAAGTTCTTGCCGGGACCTGACGGGCAGGTCGACTTCTCTGGCGCGCTTGAGGAATACCTCCAGACCGAGGAGGCGCAGGCCATCGTCGCGCCCATCACGGAAGAGCTGACGTCCACGGCCGAAGGCCTGGTCAACAAGGCGATGCGCAACTACATGGAGAACCAGTTCGCCCCGTACCTGAGCGCGGCGTTGACGCAGCTCATGACGCAGGCGGCCACGGCGATGTCTACCCAGCTGGCTTCGCAGCTGCAGACTCAGATGGCGGCGGCAACCGGGCAACTGGGGTCACAGCTTGCGAACGCCATATCCTCGCAGCTTGCAGGTGAGATGGCGTCGTTGGAGAGCAGCATGCAGGACGCATTCTCGTTTGATGCCAACGCCTTCTCGGATGCGATCCAGTTCAACATGACGCAGGAAGACCTCGCATCGCTTCTCTCCAACTACATGAACGCCGAGGAGCTGAGCTACGACGCAAACCTGAAGAACCTTGGCTACGCCACGCTGGAAGACCCAGAGTCCATCAGCATCTATCCCATCGACTTCCCGGCGAAGGAGGCGGTGCTGCGCATCATCGACACCTACAACGACGACATGGTCGCCGCTGGCGAGGAGGAGGCGAGCATCGTGTATTCCGACTTCGCGGGCGTGCTGATGGGGTCAGTGACCGACATCGTGAACACTATCTCGCTGGTGCTGATTGCCTTCGTGTCCATCTCGCTGGTGGTGAGCTCCATCATGATCAGCATCATCACGTACATCTCGGTGCTGGAGCGCAAGAAGGAGATTGGCATCCTGCGCGCGATGGGCGCGAGCAAGCTGAACGTGGCGAATATCTTCAATGCCGAGACGGTCATCGAGGGATTCATCGCGGGCGTGCTGGCTATTGCGGTGGTATATGCGGCGTCTGTGCCGGTAAACGCCTACATCTTGGAGACGCGCGACGTGCCCAACATCATGCAGCTGCCGTGGGAGAGCGCACTTGCGCTGGTGGGTGTCTCGGTGGCCCTGACGCTGATCGCCGGCCTGATTCCATCGTCCGCCGCCGCCCGCCGCGACCCGGTGGAAGCCCTGCGAAGCGAGTAACAACAAGGCGAATGCTGAGACGCTGGGGGTAG
>DJXA01000217.1 GCA_002449555.1 Atopobiaceae bacterium UBA7016
GCATGGGAAAGCCATGTATCGGCACTGTGTAGATGATGCCGTACGACGAAATAATGATGTAGGGCAGGACTTGCGACAGCACCAAGATGCCCACCGTGGCACCCACCGCTCCGGCAACGCCCGCATAGACGAGGTACTTGGCCGCAATCTTGCCCTTCGAGTAGCCCAGCGCCTTGTACGTGCCGATAAGGATGCGGTCATCCTCCACCATGCGCGTCATGGTGGTGAGCGAGACCAGCGCCGCCACCAGGAAGAATATGAATGGGAACACATCCGCGATGGAATCGATGCGCAGCGTGTCGTCGTTGTACGTGACGGCACCCTCGCTTTGCGAGCGGTCGAGCGCGTAGATGTCGGGCGCTTCAAGCTCGTCGATCTCGCGCTGGGCATCGGCCAGCTGCGCCTCGGCATCGGCAAACTTCTCGTTTGCCTCGGCACGCGCCTTTGAGTACTCCGCCAGGCCGTCCTCGTACTCGGCATAGCCGTCGTCCAGCTCGGCGCGACCCGACGCCAGCTCGGCCAGCGCGTCGTCGAGCTGTGCCTGGCCGTCCGCCAGCTGCTGGTCGGCCTCCGCGCGCCCGTCCGCGAGCTCTCGCTCCGCCTGCCGCAGCGACGCACGACCCTCCTCGAGCTGTCGCGCACCGTCCGCGAGCTGTCGCTCGTTTGCCTGCAGCTCCTTGCGGCCCGCCTCAAGCTCTGCACGCCCCGCATCGATGGTGTCTCGCGCCTCCTGAGCCTGGTCAAGCTTGCCCGCCGCCTCGGCAATGGCGGCGTCGCCCTGCGCGATGCCGTCCTCAAGCTGGCTCTGGGCCGCCTCGGCCGCACCAATCACGTGCCCGATGGCCGTCGGCACCACCGACCGCAGCCGCTCGAGCAACTCGGCGGGGTCCGTGGTCTCGTCAATGGTGATGTCACCCAAATCCGCGCGAATCTGCGCCAACAGGTCTTCGACCTGCGCCGCCACTTCGTCGCTCTCAAAGTCGATGAGCCCTGACTCATACAGCGCCTGGGCCGCCCCGATGCCCGCCTCGACCTGCGCACGCACCGCATCAAGCTGCTCCTGCGTGGGCTCACCCGTCGAGCCTGCCAGGTCAGCGATGCTGTCGAGCGCAGCCACACAGGTCCCCAGGTTGGCGTCGGCGCCCACAAGCTGGGCGCGCTGCTCGGCCCACGTGGCCTCGCCCGCCGCCAGCTCTTCGCGCGCCGCGTCGATATCCGCCTGCGTCATTCCCAGCTGCTTCTCGGCATCATCGAGCTGCGCCTCGGCTTCCGCAAGCTGGGCCTTGCCTTCCTCAAGCTTTTGCGCACCCTCTTTGAGCTGCGCTTCATTGCGCGCAAGCTCCGCCCAGCCGTCGTCAATCTGACGCTGGCCATCCGCAAGCTGCTGCCGTGCCGTCGCGCGGGCGGCCTCAAGGTCAGCCACGCCCTGCTCGTACTGCGCCCAGCCGTCCGCAAGCTCGCGCTCGCCGTCGGCAAGCTTCTGCGCTGCATCGTCAAGCTCGCCCTGGGCGTCATCCAGCTTCTTCTCGGCATCGGCCCGCTCGTCAAGATACTCGGCACGCTTGTCGTCGAGCGTCGCCTGCGCATCGGCCTTGATGTCGGCCAGACGCGCGGCGGCCAGCTGCTGGGCCATGCCCTCAAAGCGAGCCTTCACCTCGTCCACGGCCTCTTCGTATTCCTCAGAGCCGCTCGTCAGGTCCAACGCGCTCGGTACCTGCACATATATCTCCGTAAACGGCACGTCCTCGGCAAACGACTCGGGCGTCACGTACAGGTACTGGCCGATCATACCCGAGCCCAGAGACGTCGAACCAAACGAGCCCGTGTACGGGTAGTACGAGGCGCTGACACGCCCCACCACCGTAAACTCGCGCGTCGCCAGAAGCTCGTCCACGTCCTGCGTGCCGTAGAGCACCTCCACCACATCGCCCACGCCAAAGTCCACGGGGTAGTCTTTGTCCGCAGTGATCACGCACTCCCCCGCGGCCGCGGGCCAGCGTCCCTCGCGCAGCATCAGCCGGTTGAGGTAGCCCTCGTCGTCCGAGGCCACTGCGTAGTCCCCCGCAGGCTCGGAGGCCTTGGCGGCCTCCACGTCCAGCGTCGAGATGCGCACGGCCAGACGCTCGCGTCCCAACCGTGCCATCACGTCGCAGGTCACGGCCGGCATCGTCGCGCCCACGCCCTCCACCGGCGCCACGCGCCGCACGTCCTCGTCGGTAAAGCCCAGCGTCGACACCAAGCGAATGTCATAGAGCGAGGTCCCGTCGTAGAAGGCATCGCCCGCGGCCCGCATGTCGGGACCGCTCATCTGCAGGCCGGCATAGAAGCCGCAGCCCAGGGCCGAAATGCCCATGATAGCCAGGAAGCGCCCCAGCGACCCGCGGACGCTTCGCACCAAATCTTTGACGAATGCCGAGCTCACGGCCCTACCACTCCACGGTCATAGCGTCTTCGGGGGTCTCGTTGAGCGTAATGCGGTCGGCCCTGCCCTCGCGCACCTCAATCACACGGTCCGCAATCTGGGTGAAAGCCGAGTTGTGCGTGACGATGGCCACGGTGTGGCCCGTCTCGCGGCAGGTGTCCTGCAAAAGCTTCAGAATCTGCTTGCCCGTGCGGTAGTCGAGCGCGCCCGTGGGCTCGTCGCAGAGCAGAAGCTTCGGGTTCTTGGCCAGGGCGCGCGCGATGGCAACGCGCTGCTGCTCGCCGCCCGAAAGCTGCGCGGGAAAGTTGTCCATGCGGTCTTTGAGCCCCACCAGCTCAAGCACGTCGGCGGCAGGCAGCGGGTCCTTGCAGATCTGGCTCGCCAGCTCGACGTTCTCAAGCGCCGTCAGGTTCTGCACCAGGTTGTAAAACTGAAAGACGAAGCCAATGTCATGGCGGCGATACAAGGTGAGCTCGCGCTCCGACAGCCCCGACACCTCGCGGCCGTCAAGCGTGATGGTTCCCGAGGTGGCGCTGTCCATGCCGCCCAGCATGTTGAGCACCGTGGTCTTGCCCGCGCCGGACGGTCCCACAATAACCACCAGCTCGCCGCGCTCGATGGTAAAGCTCATGCCGTCAACGGCGTGGACCTCCACGGACCCCATGTGGTAGGTCTTGCGGACGTCCTTGAACTCTACGAATGCCATCGTCGCTCCTTTATCTCATCATTTGATTGTAGCCAAGCAGGTTGAGATAAAAAAAGTGCCATCGGCAAGGGCACCAATGGCACATGGTTTCAAAGATAGGTTGCGAAGGGCGAGCAGCCGCGGCGCTTACCACAGGGTGTAGCTGAACATGCTGGCCACGATGCGGCCGTGACCCAGGAAGAGCGGCTTGCCGTCCTCATCGGCGAAGACGCCCACCTCGTCAAAAAGCGGCTCGCCCACGCTTACCTCAAGCAGCTCGGCCAGCTCGCCGTTGGCGCGGATGAGCTCCATGCAGGTGTCCATGACCTTGCCCGGGCGGCGGGCACCATGGCGCCTCAAGACCTCGTTGAGCGAGGCATCGTTCAGGTCCTCTTCCAGAAGATACGAGAACTCCTCCACCGGCAGGATGACGGTCTCAAACGTGATGGGGATGCCGTCGGCCGTGCGGACGCGTCGGATTGCCATGACTTCGGTCTTGTCGTCAATACCCAAGAGCTGCGCCTCGCGGTTCCTGGGAAACCCACACTCACGCTGAATCAGACGTGCCCCGGGAACGCGCCCAGCGGCCTCGCACATACTGGTGAAGCTCTGCGCGGGGGACGTCTGCAGCACCTTCTTATGAATCTTCGGGGGGTTCACGTAGGTGCCCTTGCCCTGCTTCTTGGTAAGGTAGCCAGACGCCGACAGCTCCTCGATGGCGCGCCGGATGGTAATGCGGCTTACCGCATAGATCTCTGACAGCTCGGACTCTGAGGGAATCTTCTGCCCCACCTCATAGCGTCCGTCGTCGATGCCCTGCCTGATATCGTCAATTACCTGCTGATACAAAGGAATGAGCGAATCTCCCTCGAGCTTCATCCGCTTTCTCCCCCATTTCCAAATGTAACAAAATTTG
Source organism: Atopobiaceae bacterium UBA7016 (assembly GCA_002449555.1). Classification (GTDB taxonomy): domain Bacteria; phylum Actinomycetota; class Coriobacteriia; order Coriobacteriales; family Atopobiaceae; genus UBA1367. The sequence goes on from DJXA01000217.1 coordinate 4,024, forward strand.
AACTATCTTACCAAAGCCCCTGGAGTTTTCAGCTAGTCGAAAACAATCATGGCGTTCATTTCCGATTATCGACACAATGCTAACAATTTCATACAAGCATACAACCTCTGAGGTGCTTCTCATGCCCATCTTTGGACGGTACCATAGTATTCATAGTTCGTTTTGCGGCTCTTCGTCTTGGTAAGGAGACAATATGGCACAGTATCTTTCCCCCAACCGCGTCGCGCTCATGGTTGCCGAGGGACTTGAGGAAATTGAGGGCCTCACGGTGGTCGACCTGCTGTTCCGTGCGGGCATTCCGTGCGACACCGTCTCCATCGCAGCCGACCGCACGGTGACCTCTTCCCACAAGGTCACCATCGTGTGCGACCGCTCCCTTGCCGACGACGACTTCAGCTTTGCCGACTACGGCCTTGTCGTTTTGCCTGGCGGCATCCCCGGCACGCCCAACCTCGCCGCATGCAAGCCGCTGACCGATGAGCTGTGCCGCCGTATGGCTGCGGGCGAGCCCGTAGCCGCCATCTGCGCCGCTCCCACCATCCTTGCTGAGCTGGGACTTCTTGAGGGACGCCACGCCACCTGCTACCCCGACCGCCAGCCCACGCTCGTCGAGCGCGGCGCCATTGTTGACGAGGGCAACGTGGTGATTGATGGCAACCTGACCACCAGCCGCGGCATGGGCACCGCCATCGACTTCGCGCTGGCGATTATTGCGCAGGCCAAGGGGCAGGATGAGGCTGACCGCCTCGCGCGTGCAATCGTGTACCGCGACTAGGCTTTCTCCCCTTGTCGCGCCCCGAGCTTGCGTCTGGCGCGTCCTCGGCGCAAAACGCGCGCCTGCGGGATGCGCCAGACGCAAGCTCGGGGCGCTTTCGACGCCTGTCGGGTGGTTGCAGCCATGGCTGGCTGGCAACCGCCCTTCAGTGTTTTGTGGACGCAAGTCCGCTTTCGGTTGGACAGTCGGCTCTGTGGTACACTTGTTCGCATGAACACTCGCGCACAGGGACATAAGAGCTATCTCTGCATTGACCTCAAGAGCTTCTACGCCTCCGTTGAGTGCGTGGACCGGGGGCTTGATCCGCTGACCACCGATCTTGTGGTGGCGGACGAGTCGCGCACCGACAAGACCATCTGCTTGGCAGTGTCACCCTCGCTCAAGGCCAAGGGCGTGCGCAACCGGTGTCGACTCTTCGAGGTTCCGCTGCAGCTGCGGGCGCACACACTCATCGCGCAGCCGCGCATGGCGCGCTACGTGCAGAAGTCGGCCGAGATCTACGGCGTCTACCTGCGCTGGATTTCTCCTGACGACATCCACGTTTACTCTATCGACGAGGCCTTCATGGAAGTCACGCCGTACCTCGACCTGTACGGATGCACCCCACGCGAGCTGGGAGAACGCATCCGCGCAGACGTCACGGCCACCACGGGCATCCCCGCCACCTGCGGCCTGGGCACCAACCTCTACCTCGCGAAGATCGCCCTCGACATCACGGCAAAGCACTCGCCCAACTTCTTTGGCGAACTGGACGAGGAGTCATACCGCGAGACCCTCTGGAACCATCAACCCATCACCGACTTCTGGCGTGTTGGAGCAGGCACGGCACGCCGCCTCGCTGAGCTGGGCATCCATACCATGGGGCAGCTCGCGCTCTCCCCCACCGAGCCGCTCTATCGCTCGTTTGGGATCGACGCCGAGATACTCATCGACCACGCCTGGGGCATCGAGCCCGTGCGCATCTCGGACATCAAGGGGTACCGTTCGCAGTCCCACTCGCTCTCCAACGGGCAGGTACTGGGGTGCGACTACCCCTTTGACGACGCGCTCGTGGTGGCCAAGGAGATGGCCGACGCGCTCACGCTTGAGCTGGTTGACCAGGGCCTTGTCGCGCGGTCCATCACACTCGGCGTGGGCTACAAGGCCACCGCCGAGGAGCGTGCCGAGGCCAAGGCAAACATGCCGGAGCAGGGCGAGCACGGGGCGTACTGGCGCTACGCCATGGCGCATGCGCACGGCACGGCAACCTTCGTCACGGCCACGCAGTCGCGCGCCATCATCCAGCGAGAACTTGTCAGCCTGTTTGGCCAGGTGGTGAGCAGAAACCGCATGGTGCATCGGCTTTCCGTCTCGCTCAACGACGTGGTGGCGCAGGACGCGAGCGGCCTACAGCTGGACCTCTTCGCAGACCCCGCGGCGCAAGAGCGCGAGCAGCGCCGCCAGCGTGCCGTCAACGCCGTGCGTGAGAAGTTTGGCAAGAACTCGCTGCTACGGGCCATGGATCTGTTGCCACAGGCCACCGCACGAGAACGAAACGAGCAGATTGGGGGCCATCGCAGTGGCTGAGCAAGAGCGAACCGACGCCGTCGACCTGCACTACGGGCATCCCCGCATGTCGCTCGCCGACCGCGCAAAGATCTTCATCCCGTTTGACCCGCTCAAGGGCTTCCGCGAGGCCCTGGTCGAGCAGGAACGTAAGGTGCTCGAAGCGCAGGAGAACCACCCCGATTGCGAATGCTGAGACGCTGGGGGTAG
>DJXA01000123.1:0-439 GCA_002449555.1 Atopobiaceae bacterium UBA7016
GCTCGTCAAGCTGGTGGCGCAGTACGCTGCCGAGTACGTCTACGGCGAGAGCGACCACAGGCGCGGGCTGAACATGTACAACGCGGCGCACTGGGCATTTACCTACGTCGAGCACATGGTCGTCAAGGTGGACGCCGTCGCGCGGAAGCTCGGAGCGTAGACGTTTCGTAGACCTACGACTTTTGCACGCCCCTCTCCCGTGCGCGGGGGAGGGGCTATATTTGTCAATCGGGGCCGCTTTCATATCAGAGGTGGACTCTGGCGAAAGAGCGCAACGGCCCCACACTTCGCTAAGGAGACAAGATGGTAGAGCGAGATCAGCGTGACGGCGTGGTCGTGGACGGCGTGGAGCTGTCCAACGACGAGCGGCAGGAGTGCGAGGTGTGGACGAGGGTCATGGGGTACTACCGCCCCGTCCACATGTACAACACCGGAAAGA
>DJXA01000123.1:523-11515 GCA_002449555.1 Atopobiaceae bacterium UBA7016
CGAGTTCCACGAGCGCGTTGAGTTCGTCATGCCCGAGTAGGCTGCAATCAGGTATATGCGCGCCGCGTAGGCTTCGGTCGAGCGGCTGGCCCGTCCCCATGCGTGGGGGCGGGCCTTTTTTATATGACTCCTATGAGGCTATCCCATCTTGAGGACGGACATGAATGCCGCGCCGTCGCTTGGGTCGATACCGTTGTCGTCGCAGTAGTCGATCGCGTCTAGCCAGTCCTCGACCATACGGTACTCCTCACGGCACTCGCTGGCGACGTCGTCGCGCCCGTCGATGCTAGCGAAGTATGCGGCACGGCTCAGGATGCCATCGACGTACTCGGCGTTGCGGCACAGGTCTTCGGTGTCGGCGCAGCCCTCGCAGCTCTCGAAGATGGTGGGCATGTCGTATGAGGGCTCGTATCCGTCGGTGACCTTGAACATCTTCTGCCTCCTCACATCATCGGGACGGGGTTGTCCTTACCGTCCACCCACTTGACGCGGATGCCGCGGTCGCGCAGGGCGCACGCCACGCGGCGCGAGGTGGCGTTGATCTCCGTCCACGACTCGTCGCCGTTGTCCTTCGCGTAGTGGTGCTGGCGGTAGTCCTCCTCGCTCGACCAGTAGGGGAGCATGACCTCCTTGGGGTAGCTCCCGTGCAGCATGGCCGTCTGCTCCACCTGCGAGAGCGCCGCCTGCACCGCGACGTCCTGGCGCTCCATGAGCATGTCGAGAATGTTCCATGCGTCCCTGGGCGGCGTCTGCGGCTTGCTCGTGGACTCCCAGCGCTTGACGCTCAGCACCTTCACGCCCAGGTCGTCGGCAAGGCGCTGCTGGGTGAGGCCCACCGTCTCGCGCAGTGCTCGGAACTCCGATTTTGTGCGTACGTGCTCGTGCTTTGCCGCTATCTCCCAGAAACGCTCGTCTGGGTCTTCGATGCCCAACACGAAGTTGTCGCCGTCCCACACGGCTATCTCGCGCGCGATGGCCTCTATGTCGTAGTCCATGGCGTACTCGCCCAGCGCACGCTCGACGTACTCCATGACCGCGCTGATCTTGTCAAAGACTTCCAGATTCATGAGTCCCTCTTTCCTTGGTTGCAGATGACCACAATTGCCTAGTGCCTAGCGGCTTCCTCTTCTGGCTAGGCCACGACGGCCTCGACGTACTTGGCCGCGACGCTCTCAAGCTTCATGTCCTCGTCGTAGACGTAGTAGTCGGTACGCACGTGCAGCTCGCCCGTCTTGACGTCTATCCAGACCTTGGAGGAAAGCAGGCGGCGACCGTCTGCGTTGCTGACGCTCTCGCCCTGCCACGTGGCCTTGCGGACGTTGCCCGTGCCGTAGTAGGCGACCTCAAGCCCCAGCTTGGTGACGTCGATGTACAGGCGGTCGTGCCCGCCCTTGGTCCAGCGGCTGAACCCTGCGGCCTCAAGCTTGGCGATGGTCTGCTCGTTGATGGTGATAGTGGTCATTTCGTCCTCCCTTGGACTGGTCTGGGGATGCTTCTGTGCTTCCCTCTTGCTTGATACCTATAGTATCACAAGATACCAAAGGTATCAAGAGAGTTTCCAAATAAACGGGAGGAGTCTGAGCGGGCTTTTTTGCGTCCCTAGCGCGTCCCAAATTTACTGTTTCGTGGTGTCTGGTGGTGCGCGAATAATGCATAACACAAGGTAGAACACTATGCCACATTACGAGACACAGCCCATTTTGATGATGTGCCTATGGCGGGATTTGCATAACCGCAGGTAAAGCGGCATGTATAATGTATCAGCGTCCCAATTCGTCCCAAATGTCCGTCCAGCCCTCATCAAATCTGTAAGCTTTGTAAGCATCCAGCATGACGTCGGCGAACATGTCGGCGGTGGGGCGGTCGTAGTGCGCACCCGTGACGCCGGGGAGCTTGTGCCCCATCATCGGCTCGATGTAGCGCGGCTCGACGTGCAGCTCCCACCTCATCCACGTCTGCCAGCTGTTGCGCAGGTTTCGGTACGGGTGCGCCATGCGCTTCTGCCGCCACGCCTCCTTGAGGCGGCTCTGGGGCTGGACGTTCCCCATGCCGTCGTGCGAGAGCGGCCAGTCGGGCGGCAGCGTCGCCACGATCTGCGCCATGCGCACGGCGGGGGAGCCGACCAGCGTGGCCGTGCGCACGCTTTGCTCGGTCTTGGTGCGCACGATGTCAGTCCCGCTCGCCGCTACCTGGCCCGTGATGCCGACCAGGGCGAGCGTCACCCCGTCAACGTTGCGAATCTCCACGTCGCGTGCGCGGGGCGCCATCGACTCGCCTAGGCGGCAGCCACCGAAGGCGGCCAGCAGGAAGGCTGCCTCCCACCACTCGCCACGGACGCGAGCCCATACGCCGTGCAGCTCCGAGAGCGTCCACACGCCCCTGTCCAGCCGCTCGATGGTGGACTTGGACGGCATGAGGTAGCGCTCGCGCATGGGGTTGTGGTCGACGCACTCGTAGCGCACGGCGAGGTCCATCACCTTGGAGAGCGTGGACGTGGCCGTCTGCGCCTGAGAGTAGGAGAGCCCGCTTATCCATTGCTGCACCTGCAGCGGGCGCACCGCGTCGAGGGGCACGTCGGCCCACGTCGGCGAGACGTGCAGCCTCCACGCCGTCTCGTGCGCCCTCAGCGTGAGCGGGGCGAGGTCGCCGTCCTCGACCCTGCTCCGCATCTCTGGCAGCGCCCACCTCTCCCACGCCTGCCTGACCGTGGGGCACGGCGCGTCCTCGGAGTGGTCGAGCATCAGCTCGGCGCGGCGCAGCTCGGCGTCCTTGCGGGTGCCCCTGACCGTCTCGGAGCGGCGCTTGTAACCATCGGGGCCGTTCGCCCACCAGCGTATCCTGTAGCGCTTGCCCTTCTCGACTTCGGTTATGGAAGCCCACTGGGCGCGGCGGTGCTTGCGGGGCATGTCAATTCTCCGTGTCGGTCATGTCTGCTAGAACTTGCAGGGGTACACCCAAACCGTTAGCTAACGCCTTCGCCTTTGTGAACGTTGGCTCCTTTGAGCGGCCCTTCATCAATTCGTTGATGGTCTGCTTTCTCACGCCGCTTCGGGCCGCCAGCTCCGTGGGAGTAATGCCTTTCTCGTTCATGATTTGGATTAGAGCCTCGCCAAACGTCATTTCAGACACCCCCTAAACTCCGCATTCTCCGTAATTGAGAGTTTACAGAGTTCTGGACGAATTTACAAATAACTATTGACTGATACAGAAGTCTGTACCATAATAACTCAATGAGGTACAGAGTTCTGGACGGAGGTGAACACATGACTCAACCCATTACGGCCACAGCCATTCAGGAACGTGTCGCACTTTATGTCACTCGCACCAAGAAAGACCGCCAATACATCGCAGAGCAGATGGATATGCCCATTTCAACCTTCTATACGAAGCTTAACGGCCCATCCGAGTTCTCTTTCAGCGAGGGCAAGCGCCTAGCCGAAATTATCGGCTGCACGGTTGATGAGATGTTCATTCGACCCTCATAAGACAGCGGGAAAGACTGCACCGCACGGTACGAGGGGGGCGTGGAGTTCACAGCGCCGAATCGCAGGAAGCGAGAGCTTCGACGAGCACCGAGAGATACGGAAACTCACGTAGCGGAATTGAAAGCGATTGTCGGCTCTCGTAGAGAAAGAACCGTCAGAAACGAAAGCGCCCCCGCCCGCTGGCACGGACGAGGGCAATGGACTCCAAGGAACGTAAACGAAAGGAGGTCCACCTCCATGATAGCAATAGACAGCGAGTTCCAGTCGCTCATACCGCCCCTTTCAGAGGACGAGTACGAGCGCCTCGAAAAGTCGATACTCGCCGAGGGAGTGCGCGACCCCATCATCACGTGGAACGGCACCATCATCGACGGGCACAACCGCTACAACATCTGCGAGGAGCACGGTATCGAGTGCCCGCAGGTCGAGCGCCAGTTCGAGAGCCGCGACGCCGCGAAGATTTGGATCATCGAGAACCAGTTCGGCAGGCGCAACCTCAGCAAGTACGACCGCTCAGTGTTGGCGCTACAGCTTGAGCCGCTATATGCGGCGGAGGCAAGGCGGAGACAGCAAGGTGGGCAAGGCGGTATTTTGCTTCGACAGAAATCTGACGAAGCAACTCCCATCCGCACCGACGAGCAGCTAGCCAAGCTCGCCGGGACCAGCCGCGACACCATCCGCAAGGTGAAGGTCATCGAGCAAGAGGCCGAGAGCGGCAACAGGACGGCGGTGGCCGCGCGCGAGGCCGTGCGCAGCGGTGAGAAGTCAATACACAGGGCGTACACCGAAATCCAGCCCAAGATCTGCACCGTGTGTGGCAAGCCCATCGAAGACGGCGACGCCTACGAACGCGACCAGTTCAAGCACAAGTCGTGCGCCAACAGGGTCCACGAACTGCATCGCACCCGCAACGCCGGCAGGTTCGCCGAGGACGGGCGCCGCATCTGCTCCATCTGTGGCGAGCCGATAGACGAGGGTGACGCCTACGACTACGAGCCCCAGTTCCACAAGAGGTGCCGCACCAAGCAGCACGTCATAGCCCAGCGCAAGTACCGCAACCCCACCATCGGCGACACGTCCGAGGTCCTGACCCACGACAAGGCCGAGCTGCGCGACAGCCTCCTTCTGGTCGTGCAGGACATGGGAGACACGCTGCAGGCGACCATCAACCGCTACGTGACGATGGACGTGAAGCTTAGGCAAGAAGAGCAGGCCCGCATCACCAAGGCGCTCGGCGCGCTCACAAAGGCAGTCGAAGGCATAAGGGAGTAGGAAGATGGCATACGAATACGTCGCGCCGAGACGCAACTACCAAATGATTCCGTATAGGCAGCTCATCAGCCCGCACGAGAACGGCAATCCTGGCTTCAACCGTGGCATCACGGGAATCGACCGCGCAAAGGTCAACAAGATCAAGCGAGAGTTCGACCCGAACCAAGTTGACCCCGTGATCGTCTCGTTCAGGGACGGCAAGTACTACATCGTGGACGGCCAACACACGGCGCTGGCGATCTACGAGCTCAATGGCGAAGACGGCTCGACGCCCATCTACTGCGACGTGCGCGAGGGACTGACCTACCAGCAGGAGGCGCAGCTGTTCTACGACTTCAACACGAACAAGCGCACGCCGTCCGCGGCGGACAAGATCTGGGCGCTCGTCTGCGCGGACAACCCAGACGCCGTGGCATTCAAAGACCTCATCGAGAGGTGCGGATACGCCTTCGGGCGTAGGTCGGCGAGCACTATCAGCCCCATTAACACGTGCTGGAAGATTTACAACTCGCCAGCGGGAGCCAACAGGCTCGAGAACATCCTCACGCTCATCCACGACACGTGGCCTAACGCCACGGGAGCCGTGAACGTCACGATGGTGGACGGCCTGAACATGTTCTTCAAGTACAACGAGCTCGACTACGACCGAGACAGGTTCGTAAAGACGTTCTCGTCCATCGACCACAAGACCCTCGTCAATGACGCCAAGGCGTTTTACAAGTCGATGAACGACAGGGCGTACACCATGCCCGTCTGTACCTACCTGATGGTCGGGCGAAAGTACAACAACGGACTGAGGACGAACCGGATCAAGCTGGTCATCCCCAACTAACCGCAACCCATAACAACCAAAAACCGAGCGCCCCCACGGGTGCGCCGCCCACTTCGGTGACTCGCGATGCATCGCGCAGCCCTCGTCGGCTTCGCTGCGACCGCGACACGGACCGTCGAAAGGGCGACACCCCCTTTCTGGCATGTAGTCTCCTTTCCGTTTCTCGCCTACGCGCTCGCCCTGACGGGGCGACGCGCCCGTGGCGGGCGCTCGGGGACAAGGAACGAGGCAATGGACGAGAGAAAGGCCATCGTGCCCATCGTGGCGTACAGCGCGGCCCAGGTGGCGTGCTTGGTCGGCTACTCGGAGCACACCATCAACGCCGAGGCGAGGGCGGGGAGGCTCAGGAGCTTCCTGCCCAACGGCACCAAGAAGGGGCGCGTCTTCCTCGGCAGCTGGGTGCTGGACTGGCTCGAGAGCGGCGCGCAGGGCGGGCCGCAGAGGGGAGAGTGACATGTTCAAGGAATTCACGTGGCGGGACGTTCTCTACCCGTCGCTCGTGTCGGGCGGGCTGCTCGCGGCCTGCTGGCTCACATGCTGGCTGGTCTCGCTTTCGGTGGGTGCGCTGTGATCGCCCCGCGGCACGCCCGCCGCTTCTCGGACGAGACGTTCGAGCGCATGGCGGCGATGAGGGCGAAGAACTACTCGTGGCGGTTCGTCGCGCACTTCTTCAACTACGAGAGCGAGAGGGACTGCCGCAGGGACTTTCGGGAGTGGCAACGCAGGAAGGAGAAGCGGGCATGACGAACAGGGCGGGCCACGACGGCACGGACTTCGAGACGGGCGTGCGCAACTACCTCGCCAACGTCGCGGGCATCGAGGTGCGCCGCGAGCCGAAGCACGGGGCCAAGGACCAGGGCGACCTGCACGCGATCGTCCACCACGACCTCGTGGCCATCGAGTGCAAGCGCGTCGAGCGCGTCACGCCCAAGCTGCTGGCGAGCTACAAGCTCCAGGCGACGGTCGAGGCGCACAACGCCGGCGCCAAGTACGGGGTCCTGGTCATGTGGCGCAAGGGCAAGGGCTTCCGCTGGGACGCGAGCCCCGCGGGCCAGAGGGCCAAGAGCTTCGGCGAGAACGTCGTGTGGCTCACGGTCGAGTCGCTGCTGATGATGAGCGGCGCGACGGGCAGCATCGACATCGAGGAGCACGTGGCCGAGACGTGGGTCTCCATGGACCTCGCCGACGCAGCGCTGCTCATGAGGGACTGGGACGTCTATGAGCTGGGAGAATAGCGAGACGCGCGACGTGCTCTGGGGCGCCCGCAGGTGCGTGCTCACCGCGTCCAGCGCCGTCGAGGTGCGCATGGACCAGATGGACCCCACGGGCCAAGAGCGGATCCAGCCCGACTACGACGCGTCGACGCAGCTGTCGTTCCTCTACGAGGTGGGGCACCTGCTGGCGAGGGCTAACGAGGCGCTGCGCGAGGTGCAGCGGCGCATGGAGGTGGCCGATGGCGAAGGGGATGTCCCCGTGGTGCCCGATGACGCGTGAGGAGTGCATGGGCGCCGCGTGCGCGTGGAGCGTGCGCAGGGACGACGGCCAAGGCGGCTGGGAGTTCGTCTGCGCCATGGCCGCCGCCCCGATCTACGGGCGCGGGCTCGCCGTGGTCGACAGGCGCGACCGTGACAGCCCCGGGAAGGTGGGCCGCACGTGAGCATCAGGGAGGACATCGAGCGGGCCATCGCCGAGGAGAGGAGGCGCTTCGGCGCCCTCGAGCCGTGGTGGGTCGTGTTCGACGGAGCGGCCGATGCGCTGTGGTGCTCGACGCCCGAGGGCGGCGACGGCTACGACGTGCTCGCCGTGGCGCGGACGCTCTACTACAACCGGGCGCGGTTCGTGACCGTGGCCTCCACCGACCCCGCGCTCGTGCGGCTCGACCTCAGGGACGTGCGCGAGCACCTCGCCGTGGCCGAGTCCGACATGGGCCGCGTCATGGCCGCGGTCAGGAGGTCGGGCCTCCACGGGCACTACCGTAAGGCGGGCACCGACAGGGAGTACGCGTTTTAGACAGACGCCGCGCACCGGGTGGAAAGGGAGAGGCGGTTCGACTCCGCGAAAGACTTCGGTGAGCTAGCTAAGGCAGGGTTCGAGTCCCTGGGCGCGGCACCAATTCACAGAGAGGAGCGCACCATGGGAAACCTCATCATGGTGCTGGGCAAGAGCGGCAGCGGCAAGTCCACGTCGCTGCGCAACTTCAGGCCAGACGAGGTGGGCGTGTTCAGCGTGGCGGGCAAGCGCCTGCCGTTCCGCAGCGAGCTGCCCATCGTGCAGCACGCGGGCTACCAGCGCATCGGCGAGATCCTCGCCGCCAACAGGAGGCGCTGCTACGTCGTGGACGACGCGACCTACCTCATGCAGCTGGACAACTTCGCGCGGGCCAAGGAGACCGGCTACGGAAAGTTCACGGACATGGCCGTGGCGTTCCAGCAGCTGCTCCAGCGGGCCGCGTGGACGGACGAGGACACCAACGTGTTCTTCCTCATGCACCCCGACGTCGACGACATGGGCCGCGAGAAGCCCAAGACCATCGGCAAGATGCTCGACGAGAAGCTGTGCGTCGAGGGCCTGTTCCCCATCGTCATAGACGCCCGCGTGGCGCAGGGCGAGGACGGCAGGCCACGGCACGTGTTCGTCACCGAGAACGACGGCACGAACCTCGCCAAGGCGCCCATCGACATGCTGCCGCCGACGATGGACAACGACCTGCGCGAGGTGGACGGGCTCATCCGCGAGTACTGGGGGATGAAGCCGATCGTGGACGCGCCGACAGAGAAGGGGGAAGCGAATGAGGCTTAGCGACCTGCGCGGCTTCGCCAAGCGCATGGGCGGCGACGTGCCGCTCGTGGTGGAGCTGACGCACGTGGACGGCAACAAGGAGCGCGTGGCCGTGGAGCGGCTCATGGCCGAGCGCACGCAGGAGGGCGAGACGCTGGTGCTCGCCATCGACAAGGAGGAGGAATAGGCAATGGCAGGACTCATGGACAGGCTCATGGGAGTGCAGGAGAGCGCGGGCAGCGGCTCGTTCGACATCGAGCCCGGCGCGTACAAGCTGGTCATCACGAAGGCCGAGCCCATGCACAACCAGGAGTACGTGCGCATCTACTGGGACGTCGCCGAGGGCGAGCGCAAGGGCACCTACGAGAACAGCCAGTACCCGCCCACGGACGTGCTGAGCTGGAAGGAGGCCGCGCTGGGCATGCTCAAGGGCAAGCTTCACCGCCTTCAGGAGTGCAATCCGCAGCGGCTCCACGCCCAGCTCGCGGCGGACGGCTCTTTCGCGGGCGTGCCCGAGTTCGCGCAGGCGGTCGACGCGCGCGGCGAGTTCGGCTTCCTCGTCGGGTGCCGCTTCGGCGCCGTGGTGCGGCGCAGGCTCTACACGGCGGGGCCGAACAGCAAGAACCCCGGCGCCGACCGCACCGCCATCGAGGTGGCGCGCTACCTCAGCCCGCAGGAGTTCGCCGACCACGACTGGCCCGACAGCCTCCTCGCCGACCGCGACCAGCGCGACAAGTCCGCGCAGGCGCCGCAGGAGCACGTCGTGCCGCCCGCGTACGCCCAGCAGCAGGCGTCGGTGCTCGTCTACGACGAGGACGTGCCGTTCTAGGGCGGAGCGACGGGGAGGCCATGTCGGGGGCGCTTCGGCGCCCCCTTCGCACGAAAGCGAGGTGAAAGCTCGTGGCGCAGAGCGACCGCTTCTACTTCTGGCGCGGCTACTACGACGCGCTCAAGATGCTGCCGACGGCAGAGCAGCGCGACGCGCTCGTGATGGGCATCTGCTCCTACGCGTTCGACGGCGAGGAGCCCGACTTCTCGGGCGACGCCGCGCTGGCGATAGGGTGGGCCATCCTCCGCGACCAGGTGCGCGAGAGCGTCGAGATCGGGCGCGACGCGAGCCGCCGCGGGTCGATGGGCGGCAGGCCGAGGAAGGCCGAAAAAACCTCTGCTAAAAGCAGAGCTAAAACCTCAGCTTTAAGCAGTGCTAAAAGCTCCGTTAAAAGCTCTGCTGAAAGCGAAGGGAAGGGAACTGACTGGAAGGGAAGTGACCTAGACTCCGCTTCCGCGGAGTCGGGCGCTGCGGCCCCGCCTGACGGCGGGCCGCGCGCCGAGTGCGGGACCGTGAACCCAGACGGCACCATCACCGCGCCCAACGGGCTGCGGATGCCGCCCAAGCCCGACGGGTGGGAGTGATGGGCGTCGAGTGGGGCGCCCTGTGGGGCTGCGACCGCCCCGACGGCGAGCTCGCGCTGAACGCCTACCTCGACATGCCCGAGCCCGTGCCCACGGGCGTGCCCAAGCTCGACCAGCTGCTCGGCGGCGGCATGACGCGCGGCGTCACCGTCGTGGGCGGGGCGTCGAGCGCGGGCAAGACCGTGCTGGCGTGCCAGGCGGCGGCCATGATGTGCGCGCGCGGGCAGAGGGTGGTCTACGCGAGCTACGAGACGGCGTGGGAGGTCGTGCAGCTCAGGTGCGCGAGCGCGTGGTCGCTGACGGCACAGGACAGCGTGCCGGGCGCCGAGTTCTTCGCGTGGTCGAGCGTGGTCAACGGCGCCTACCGCGCGCAGCAGGAGAGGTATAGAGGGCTCTCGCGGCAGGAGATGTCGCGCTACCTCGTGGGCTCGGCGATGGACCCCGTCGCCCGCACCCTGACGCTGTGGGACGAGGGCCCCGGGCGCAACCTCGCCGTGCTCACGGGCGGCTGGGACGTGCACGAGCTGTGCGAGGCGATGTCGAACGTCGAGGGCCAGAGGCCCGTGCTGGTGGTCGACTACATACAGATCGTGCCCACGGGCGCCAAGGGCAGGCAGGAGGACAACGAGCGCGTGACCGAGGTCATGGCTGCGCTCAGGCAGTACTCGTACTCGCCGAGCGGCGGCAACGTGCTCGCCATCAGCAGCCTGCGCAAGCTCAGCGCGGGCGACCAGAAGGACAGCCCGACGATGGACTGGTTCCGCGGCTCGAACCACGTCGGCTACGACGCCGAGCAGGCGGTCATCCTCACCGTCGACTACGAGAAGCGCGACGGGCGCATGGTGCCGTGCGTGGCGGCCGACGGCTCGACGGAGGGCCGCATGACCGTCGTGAAGAACAGGACGGGCGCCACGGGCACCAGCATCCCCACGCTGCTGTACGGCTGGTGCTCGACGATCGTCTGAGACAAGAACAACGGACAACCGAATAGGAGGTCCAGATGCCCTACGAATCCTACGACGCGTGGAAGCTGGCGAGCCCGCCCGACCCGCCCGAGGAGACGCCGCTGGAGGCGATGGACAGGTGCGCGCACCGCGACGCCTGCCAGATGGTGTGGGAGCGCTTCGTGGACGCCCGCGAGTACTTCGGGAAGGACGACGAGATGGCGCGCGCCCTCGGCTGCGGCGAGGGCTGCGGGTGCTGGGAGGAGGC
>DJXA01000109.1 GCA_002449555.1 Atopobiaceae bacterium UBA7016
GGCTCAAGCCAGCGCGTGTTGAGCGGGTTCTGTACAAAGGCCGCCGCGGTGAGGTCAGGACGTCCAAGATAGCCCAGAGCGAGCGCCGTGCCGCTCACGCAGATTTCGCCCTGCACGCCAACCTCGGTGATCTGCTGATCCTTCTCGTCCAGCAAAAACACCTTCTCGTTGGGGAAGGGGCGGCCCATGGGAATGACCTCGTCCTTGGCGTAGGCGCGTGTGATGACCTGGTAGGTGCAGTTGCACGTGATCTCGGTGGGGCCGTACAGGTTGACGAAGGTGGCCTCGGGCAGGGCCTTCTGCCACACCGCGAGCTGCTTGGGCGGCATGACCTCGCCAGAGAACATGACCAGGCGGATGTCCGCAGGCAGGCGGTAGTCAAAGCCGTTCATGATAGAGACAAAGCACATGGCGCTGACGGCCCAGATGAGGACCGTTGCCTTGGTGTCGCAGAGGTAGTCCATGAGGAGCGTGGGCTGCGAGAAGTACGGGCGCGGCACTAGCTGCAGGCGCGCGCCGGTGCGCAGCGCTGAGTAGATGTCCTTGACCGAGACGTCGAAGTCGAATGGTGCCTGGTTGGCGATGACGTCAGCCTCGGTGATGCCGAAGAGCTCGTCAAGCTGCGGGATGAAGTCGATGACCGAGCGATGAGAGACCACCACGCCCTTGGGCGTACCGGTGCTTCCACTGGTGAAGTTGCAGTACAGCGGGTCAACGTCGGTTGCCTGTGCGCGGCGGGAGGCGAGGAGCTTGGCGTTGGGCTCTGCCGCGAGGGCCTCGCTCAGCAGCGCGACCTGCCAGGGCGTGTCGGCGAAGAGCGCCTGCGCCTGGGCGAGGTTCTCGGCGTCGGTGAGCACGACGGCGGGGGAGAGCGCGTCAGCGATGGCACGCACGCGCACGTCGGTCTGGCGCACGTCGATGACCGAATAGAAGCAGCCAGCCTGGACGGCGCCCAGCATGCAGGCAAAGGCATCGGGACTCTTCTCCAGAAAGAGCGCGACGGCTTGACGGGGTGTGGAGCGCTGGGCAAGCCACGAGCCCGCCCGACGCGACGCGTCAAGCAGCTCCGCGTAGGTCAGCTCGCCATTGGGATCTGCGACGGCCACCTTCTGCGGCACGCGCTCAGCGGTCTTCTCAAGCCAATCAAGGACATTCGTTGCCATAGCTTCCCCTTTGTAGTGCTTCAAAGCAGTGTGCGTTGCCTATGCTATCCCAACTGGGAGCGATTGTTGACATTGCGGGGCCGGTTCCGGTCCAACTGCACCACGAGGGTCGGACCCTTGTGGTGCAGTTGTTTCACTGCTGATGTTGACCGGAACCGGCCCCGCAATGTCAACAATCGCTTCTATAGGAGCGTGACGGTTTGGTAGTGGTAGCGCTCGGGATCGGTGGCGCCGGCCTGGCGGGCGAGGATGCGCACGTTGAGGGAGCGGTACCCCTCGTCAGCGAGCGTGCATTTCGGGTCGGCCGACCAATCGCGAACGCGCGTCCAGCTGCCGTCGTCCTCCTGGATCTCGTATGCGTACTCGACCTGGCAGCGAGAACCTGCGTACGCGATGCCCGTCAGCTGTACCCCGTCGTCTGCGTGCTCTTCCTCGAAGCACACGTAGTAGATGCCATTCAGCGAGGCCAGATACTCGTCATAGCGGTTGTATGCATAGAACTGCGCTCTCACGTCCTCGCCGCTCTCTGCGCGTCGCACGACGTCGGCAAAGATGGGCGTCAAGCGCTCGGCACCCGCACGGTTAAGGTGGGTGGCGTCAATGAAGTCGCCCTCATGGATGTCGTACAGGTCCTGGTGCGCCATGTTGAAGTCAAGGTACAGCGCGCCCTTGGAGGTCACGTACTCCTGCACGGCAGCCATGTCCTTGGGATAGGCCTCGGCAATGCTCAGCACCTCAAAGCGTGGGTGCGGTGCCACCAGCACCACCAGCTCAACGCCACGCTCCTCGCATAGTTCGCAGATCTCGCGCAGGCCGCGAAGCTCGCTCTCGTTCAGGCCCTTACCGCCCAGACCAAGGTACGCAAGGTGGTTGATACCCAGGAAGTTGGCGCCCAGCACCTCTGGGTTGACCTGTCCCTCATAATTGGCGTAGCCATTGCCCAGTGGTACCCACGAACCGTCGATGCGCGCCTGCGCCTCCATTGGCGTGGCGCACTCTAGGCGATTGCGGATGTTGTCCATGATGGCGCTGGGCGTGTAGCTCACGTGGCTCAGCGTGAATGGCATGAGGAACGAGAGCGACGAAACCGTGCCTACGTAGTCGGGGTTCATGAGTAGCTTGAGGTAGCGTGCGGCCTGCTCGCCCATAGGCTGGCCGTTGCAAAGCGCCTGCACAAAGGCCATGTTGCTGTTGGCCCACGGCTCCTCGGCAAGCTGCGTGTACGACGTGCCCAAAATGACGCGCCGCACGGGATGGTCAGCAAGCGCCACCTTCAGTGCCTCGGCGGAGCTTTCCAAAGACTGCCCCGGGCTGGCCAAGCAGAACGAGCGCGCCCCCAATGCTTCGTCAATAGGGCCGGGCTGCAAAGAGTCCTGCGCCACGGACGAGCCGATAACGATGGTGTCAAACTGCTCTCCTGCGGCCGTGGCCTGACGATACTCGTACCACACAGAGTCGGAGTTCGATCCATATGGCTCCAGCGCCCACGTGAGTGCCACGTCAAGGGCCACAAGCGCGGCCAGCACGCAGAGGACCGCAAGCGTCCGGCGCAGCCAGGAGGGGCGGCGTGCATCAGAAGTTGGCATACAGAAACCCACCTCCTCCGTTGGTCGTGAAGTCGAAGGCGTACAGCACAAGCGCGGCCATGCCCAGGTAGAGGCAGCAGCGCGCTACCGGATGCCAGCTCAGCACGCGCTCGCGCACGTCGGTACCCTTCTCGGCATGCCAGCTGACTACGGCGATGACCACGCATGCCACCAGCGCGATGCGCGAGATACCAAACATCTCGGCACCCTCGATGCCGGCCAGCGCAAGCGCCTGCCTGAACGGCACGGGTGCCAAGTTGAAGAGCGTGGCGTGGATGCAGGTGAACGAGTCCGACAGGCTCTTCACACAGTCAAAGTAGCGGCCCACGTTGACCACGCAGAAGGTGCGCACCACGGCAAACACGCGGAACCACGTGGCGTCGTCGGCAATGCGTAGCCGCTCCTTGAGGGAGCGAAACGCGGGCGCAAGCAGGTCTGACACCGCCACGATGACGCCGTTGTACAGGCCCCAGCCCACATAGTGCCAGTCGGCACCGTGCCAGACGCCCACCAGCAAGAACACCAGGATGTTGGCTACGCAGGCCGGCAGCGTGCGGCCCGCGTGGGTGCCCAGCTTGGCCTTTGCCCACTTGCCAAAGCTCTGCATGGGCTTGGTCAGCGCGATGGGGTAGAAGATGTAGTCGCGCATCCACGAGCCCAGCGACATGTGCCACCTGCGCCAGAAGTCCGCGAGTGAGACGGAGAAGTACGGCTGGCGGAAGTTCTGTGCCATCTGGACGCCAAAGAGCTCGGACACGCCCTCCACGATGTCGATGCCGCCGGAGAAGTCCGCGTACATCTGGATAGAGTAGACGAGCACGCCATACAGCACCACCGAGCCAGGGATGCCAGGCGTGACGTTGCCAAACACCATGGACACGTTGTGCGCCAGTACGTTGGCGATGGCGAGCTTCTTGAAGAGGCCGTAGCCCAGACGCAAAAGCCCCTTGCGCATTCCGTGCACGTCGGCGCTGCGCGAGGCAAAGAGCTGGCCCGACAGCTGGTCATAGCGGCCGATGGGCCCCTGGATGATCTGCGGGAACCACGACGCGAAGAGAAGGAATCGCAGGTAGTTCTGCTCAGGAGCGTACTTGGCGTTGTAGGCGTCGATGAGGTAGCCAATGCACTGGAACGTGTAGAACGAGATGCCCAGCGGCAGCAGGATGCCCAGGCTGGTGGGGGAGTCTGTCGCGCCAAAGTTGAAGAGCAGCACGTTGAGGTACTTGAAGAAGCCTAGGATGACGAGCGGCAGCGCGAGTGCGATCCAAAACGCGTGCCAGCGCTTCTGGTGATAGCGCTCCTTCAGGGCCTTGCGCTCCGCGCGGTCTTTGGTGGCCTTGCGCGCGGTCTTGGCCTCGCTGTCAAGCCGTGCAAGCCATAGTCCCCCTGCCCAGATGTCAGCCGAGGTCAGAAGCAACAGAAGCAGCGTCTGCCAACTGCCGGCAAAGACGTAGAACGCGAGGCTCGCGGCAAGCAGCACATACCACTGTGCCTCGGGCTTTGTGCGGCCCAGCGCGTAGTACGCGGCAAGCGCTGCCACAAGCAGCAAAACAAACTGTAGAGAAAGCAATTCCATGAGCGTGGGCCCACCATAAGCGATGTGTACATAACTCATTAATGATAACGAATTGTGGACAGATGCGCCGCTCGCGGACGTTCTACGCTATCCTAATATCTTGCGCGACTGGGTGCCATGCTAGACGCCCTCGCTCGCGAAGTCCTTAGGGCCGCGTTGCCCCGACCGTTGGAGGTAAGTTCGTTGCTGCCAGTCGAAGAACAGCTTAAGGTCATCACGTCCGGCACTATGCAGATCGTGCCGCTGGACGAGCTCAAGAAGAAGCTTGAGAAGGGCACGCCCCTCAACATCAAGCTGGGCGTCGATCCCACCTCGCCCGACCTGCACCTGGGCCATGCCGTCCCGCTTCGTAAGATGCGCCAGTTCCAGGACCTCGGCCACCACGTGACCCTCATCATCGGCAACGGCACCGCCCTCATCGGCGACCCGTCTGGCCGTGACTCTACCCGTCCGCCCCTCACCGAGGAGCAGGTTGAGGCCAACGCCAAGACCTACGTCGAGCAGGCCATCAAGGTGCTCGACCCCGACAAGACCACCATCGTGCACAACGGCGATTGGCTGAAGCCGCTCGACCTGCAGAAGATGCTCCACCTCATGTCGCAGTTCAATGTGGCCCGCATCCTCGAGCGCGAGGACTTCCACAACCGCTACGCCAACCAGCAGTCCATCGCCCTGCACGAGTTCATCTACCCCGTTCTGCAGGCGTACGACTCGGTGGTCATCAACGCCGACCTCGAGATGGGCGGCAACGACCAGATCTTCAACCTGCTCGCTGGCCGCGACCTGATGCGCGCCGAGGGCATGGAGCCGCAGGTGGCGCTTACCGTGCCGCTGCTGGTGGGTCTGGACGGCCATAAGAAGATGTCCAAGAGCTATGGCAACTACGTGGGCCTCACTGACGAGCCGGCCGACATGTTTGGCAAGCTCATGAGCATCGCCGACGAGATCGTCCCCCTGTACTTCCGCCTGTGCTCCACCCTCACCGTCGACGAGATCGATCAGATTGAGGCCGACTTCAAGGCTGGCACGGCTGACCCGTACCAGATGAAGCGCAAGCTGGCCCGCAACATCGTTGACCTGTACCACGGCGAGGGCGAGGGCCAGAAGGCCCAGGACGCCTTTGACGCGCAGTTCAAGAAGGGCGAGATGCCCGAGGACACGCCCGAGTTTGCTGCGGCCGACGTGGTCACCCTCAACGACGAGGGCCTCATCTACCTGCCCAAGCTGCTAGTGAGCGTGGGTATTGCCCAGTCCGCCGGCGAGGCTCGTCGCCTCATCGACGGCGGTGGCGTGAAGGTGTCTGGCCAGGCGCTCGCGCCGAAGGTCTACAACGTCGACCCCGCTCTGTTTGTGGCGGGCGCCGCGCTGCAGGCTGGCAAGAAGCGTTGGGCCAAGCTGGTCTAGTTCACGCATCTTTCTGTACATAAGGAAGCATGCCAAAGATGCAGATTCGCAATAAAGCACTGATAGGATGGGCCGCCTCGCTTCTGGCGGCCTTCCTTTTCATTGTCGTGATGTCGCCCCGTACGGCTCTCGCGGACGAGGGCTCTCTGCGAATACATGTGCTCTCGTTCTCCAGTTACCAAGACGCTATCGTCCTCGAGTGCGACGGACATTTTGGCATGGTGGACTCTGGGGAGGACAACGACTATCCCTGCGGGGATGACGTTCGTTATCCGTATCGCCCAAAGACGACGATAGGACAGGGCCACGAGGATGAGGCCATCGCGTACCTTGCCAACCTGGGCGTGACTCCAGACAACTTTGAGTTTTATATCGGGACACATTCGCACAGCGACCACATTGGCTCTGCCGACGAGGTCATCAGAGCCTTCTGTCCTGAACGTGTCTATACGCCGGACTACAAGGATGAGTACATAAACGACTCGGCCTTCCTTTGGGACAATCTCTACGTGTATGACCACATGCGCGAAGCTGCTGAAGAGGTGGGAGCGCCATTCATCACGAAGCTGGCTTACGACGCACCGGTCTATCCCGAAGCGGATGGCGCGGCAAGCCCGGTGTTCTCCCTTGGGTCTGCTCAGATTGAGATTGTGAACTGGGAGAATCACGAGCTCACTGCGGGAGCCTACAGGGACGCAAACGACTACTGCTGGGGCGTCCTCGTCTCTTGTGGCGGCAAGAGGGCCTTCCTTGCCGGCGACATCAACAACTACCGAGGCGACGAGGACGTTTTGGGGGCTGCGCTGGGCCGCGTGGACGTGCTGAAGCTGGCACACCATGGCTGCGTCGGCTCGAATAGCCAGGGCTTCTTGGTCGCGCTGCAGCCAACGTATGCGGTGGTGACCGCGCCGTTTAGATTTATGCCCGACGAGACCGTCGACACCTTGTTGTCACTGGGCACGCATATCTACTGTGCACCTGAGAGCGCGAGCGAAGGTAAGGATGCCATCGTCATCACGCTTTCGGGGGATGGCGTATGGGTGGACGCGCTGGCAGATCCTAGCCAGCTGACCTTCCGTGCAAACTGCGGGTCCCACGACGCCGTGGCGTTTGTGGACGGAGCTCCCGCAAGCTACAGCGGCGTTTGGACAACGGACGCGGGCCTGTCATATCGCTTTGATGGCAGCCCCTATGGCACGCTGGCGGGCTCGAGTGAGGCCGACAAAGGCAAGTGGGTGCACGACAAGTACGGTTGGTGGTGGAAAAACAGCGACGGCAGCTACCCGGTCAGTATGTGGAAGACCATCAATGGCGTGCAGTACTACTTCGATAGCCGTGGTTACATGGCTACTGGCTGGGTGAAGTACGAAGGTCGCTGGTATTACCTGGACGCCTCGGGAGCGCTTGCGACAGGATGGCGCAGCGTCCAAGGCTCTTGGTACTACCTTGATCCAGCGGTTGGCGGCGCCATGGCTACTGGCCTCTTCACGGTGGGTTCCACACGCTATGCTGCGTACACTTATGGGCTCTGCCCCGTGTCAAATTGGGTTCAGGTTGGGAAGAACTGGTATCTGACCTCGTCATCCTGCGCCGTACGAACCGGTTGGGCCAAGCATGGCTCGTCGTGGTACTGGCTCGACACCAGCACGGGTGCCATGGTAACTGGCTGGCAGAAGGTCGGTGGAGCGTGGTACTGGCTTGACTCGTCCGGAGCGATGGCAACCGGCTGGCGCAAGGTTGACGGCACGTGGTACTGGTTCAATGCCTCCGGCGCAATGGCAACTGGTTGGAAGAGGATTGGCAGCTCGTGGTACTGGTTCGATGCCTCCGGAGCCATGCTTGCTGACGCTTGGACTCCTGACGGCTACTACGTAAACAAATCCGGTGCCTGGGTCAAAGGCAAGGTTCGCTAGGCACATGCGATAGCCAACAAAACGGGCCCTCCCACGTCTACATCAGAAGAAGCCTCTTGCTGATGTAGACGCGGGAGGGCCCGTCTTCGTCAACAACCGCAGACGGACGCGTTATCCAAGCGGATAGTTGTTGTACCAGCCCCATTTGGGAGTGACCGTGTCGCCGTACCAGTACAGCCACGCGTCGAGGTCAATGACACGAATGACGCCTGCGTTGTCCATCACCTTGCCGCCGCCGATGTAGATGCAAACGTGGCCCCAGATGCTGCCCGCCCAGGTGTGCGAGTGCGTCTTTACGGCGATGAGCATGCCGGGCTTGAGCTTGCTCATATCAGCGTTCTTGCAGAAGTCGTTGGCCATGTCGCACGCATCGAGGTTGAGGTGCGTATAGCCGCAGTACTCAAAGACCTGCGAGACCCACTCGGAGCAGAGGCCCGCGCCGGGAGAGGGGACCTTAGAGCAGGCGTTAACGATGGCCTGCTGCTTCTTGTTAAGTGTCTCGTTGCTCAGGTCATAGCTCTCACCAAAGTGGCAGACGCACGAGCTGTCGAAGGCATAGCCCATGCCACCAATCACCTTGATCTGGTTCTGCGCGGCGGCACCGCTGCCGTCCATCCAGTACCATGTTCCGTTTAGGTCAAGCCAGCCAGTATGCATGGCGCCCGTCTTAGGGTCGAGCCAGTACCACTTGCCGCCCACTTTTGCCCATCCCGTGGCCATGGTGCCAGAGGGCTTCAGGTAGTACCACGTGTTCCCCGACTTTTGCCAGCCGGTCAGCATGGCACCCGATGAGGTGAACCAGTACCAGTTCCCATCAACCTGCTTCCAGTCCGTTGCCATGGCACCTGTCTGTGTGTCGAGCCAATACCATGTGCCGCCGAGCTTCTGCCATCCCGTAGCCATGGCGCCCGAAGACTTGAGGTAATACCATTTCCCGCCGAGCTTCTGCCATCCCGTGGCCATGGCGCCAGAAGACTTCATGAAGTAGCTCTTGCCGCCCACGTTGATCCAGCCTGTGGCCATGGTGCCCGTCTCGGGGTCGAGCCAGTACCACGTGCCGCTCAGCTTCTGCCAACCCGTGGCCATGGCACCCGAGCTCTTCAGGTAGTACCACGAGCCGCCCAGCTTCTGCCATCCGGTCAGCATGGCACCGGATGCGTTGAACAAGTAACGCTGGCCCCGCACAGCCGTGATGCCCGTCGCCATTTCGCAAGTTTCCGGGTCAAGCCAGTACCAGACACCTCCGAGCTTCTGCCAGCCGGTTGCAAGGGCTCCATCAGCGGTCTTTGCGTAGTACCATGAGCCGTCGATGCGATGCCAGCCTGCGCCAGTGAGCGTAGAATCGCTGCTCAGGCGGAAGTACTGCTTGCCGTTCTCGGCAAAGACCCCGGTCACGGGCTCATCTGGTGCGGGAGGCTCCTCCTCTGCAGGAGGCTCTTCTGTGGGAGGCTCTTCAGTTGTCTGGTCGGCATCTGAAGCCGAAGGCTCGCCGGCCTGTTCCCCGTCCGCGGTTTCTTGCGCCAAGAGGTCATCAGATTGCTCTGCGACCTCAACCGTCTCCTCGATGACCTCCTGCGTGTCCGTTACAAGGGGAACCGCCCCGGTTGCCGCAAAAGCGGCGGTTGGGGCGGTTCCGAGTAGCAACGCAAGAGAGAAGCCGAGAAGTCTGCGCGTCGAGACTTCGTTCATATGTGGTGCTCCTCCTGCCTTTGGGACTTAGTAGATATACACCCTCGTTCCCATGGGGATGTTGTTGTAGATCCACTTTGCGTTTTCAATGGCGAGACGGATGCAGCCCTGAGAACGATGGGAATTGAGCGTGCCGTCCAGGATGTTGAAGGTGTTGGGCAGATAGAGCACCGAGTGGAACAGGTAGTCACCCCAGGCAAAGCACGAAGCGTAATAGCACGTGTGATCGCTGTCGCCAAACGAGTATTCCTTATAGACAATGCTGTGAACGCCCTTGGGGGTGGGGGTGTTCTTGCCGCCTACCGAGCACGAGAAGTACCGATACGGCATCCACTCGCCGTCTTCCCAGTGGTAAATCATGACCTTGGTCTTGGCATCGTTGACCAGGATGAACCAGTTGGTGTTGCTCGAGTAGTGGTTCGCATACCATACGCCGTCGATGGCCATGCTGTAGTCCGTGTACCAGACGCCGGACGTCTTGCCAAAGGCATTCCACTTGCCATTGATCTTAAACCACCCGGTGACCATCTTGCCGCCGTCGCTCGGATTGAGGTAATACCAGTTGCCGTCATCCTTGACCCAGCCCGTGGCCTTCTTGCCGTCAGCCTGATACCAATACCAAGACCCGTTCTCCTTGACCCAGCCCTTCTTTACGGCGCCGCTGGCGAGGAACTCATACATCACGCCGCCGATGGTCTTCTTGCAGTTGGCGGCCATGACGCCATTGCTATCAAACCAGTAGGTCTGGCCACCGATGTTCTGCCAGCCCGTAGCGGCGGCACCAGAAGAGGTGAGGTAGTACCACTTGCCATTCTCAGACTTCCAGCCAGTCTGCATGGCACCAGAGCTGGCCATGAAGTACCACTTGCCACCCGTCTTGACCCAGCCCGTGGCCATCTTGCCGTTGGAGTCGAGCCAGTACCACTTGCCGCCGGAGTACGCCCAACCAGTGCGGCACGCGCAGGAGCTGTTGGTGAGGTACCAGTCGCCATTGACCTTAACCCACGTGTTTGCCAGGCAAGCGCCGCCAGCGTTTGCGACATACGGGGTGCCGCCCACCTTGAACGGGCCCACCATCATCTTGCCGTTGTCGCTGGGGTTGAGGTAGTACCACGTGCCGCTCACCTTGGCCCAGCCTGTGCGGCAGGCGCAGGAGCTGTCGGTGAGGTACCAGTCATTGCCAACCTTCACCCAAGAGTTGGCCAGACAAACGCCACTTGCATTGGCAACGTACGCCTTGCTGCCCACCTTGAAGACACCCACGGCCATCTTGCCGTTCTTGCTGGCATCAAGGTAGTACCACTTGCCGCTCAACTGCAGCCAACCGGTCTTGAGCGCGCCGGTAGTGTCGTTCACATAGTAGGAGTCGGAGCCCAGCTTGGTCCAGCCCTTCTTTGTGACGATGGGGCCATCTGCGGAGGCCACATAGTAAGCGCTGCCTACCTTGAAGGCCTCGGACTTCTTCATGATGCCCGTGGTGGGATCGAGGTAGTACTTCTTGCCGCTGACCGACACCATGCCAGTGCTAATGACGCCATCCTTGTCGGTGTAGTACTTGTTACCAGCAGAGTCCTCGACGAAGTCGGCCTTGTCGTGCAGAGCGCCGGTGGTCTCGTCCAGGAAGTACTTCTTGTCGTCGATGGTTTGGACGCCCTTCTGGATTTCGCCATCCTTGTAATAGACCTTGGCTTCCTTGCCGTCGATGGTCTCGGTGACCCAGCCATCCTTCGGAGCTTCCTCTTCCGGCTCCTGCGTGGCCTCGATGTCGGGGTTCTCTGCTGCAGTAGCCTCGTCAGCTGCGGTTTCGTCGGTGACGATCTCGTCCGTGGTAGCATCGTCTGCAGCGGGCTCGTCCGCTACGACGCTGCTGTCCTCAGTAGCCTGCTGGTTATCTACCGGTGCCTCTTCGGCTGCCTGATCGTCGGTGACGGCGGCCTCGTCATCGGTCGTGACCTCGCTGGTCCCGTCTTCCTCGACGCTGGCGCCTTCGGGCACCTCGTCGGTGGCGACGTGGTCAAGCATCTCGGCCACGGCCTGGTCGTTCAGCTCGCCCTCACCAAGCTCAGGGTTGGCCATGGCCACGGAGGGGCCAAAAGCCATGCTGAGCGAGAGGACGACTGCGATCCAGTTTGAGCGGTTGCGCAGATCCATAGTTCCTCGATTCCCATCCAAAAAGAGCAAAAACACAGCAGCCTCCATTGTATGTCGTTTTGTATGGAATCAAGCAAACAAGCATCTTGCGCTTCAGAATATTTGCGTGCCTGAAATGGTGTGTTTGGGAGTCCTTCTGTGACGCGAGCGGCGCGACTATCATTAGGGGCCGAATAGGCAAGCGAGGGGACACGCCATGCAGCACCACGAGCAACGCGAGCAACACGAGCAACACCACCACGAGTACAAGCACGAGCGCCCGGTTCCCGTGCCTGAACTGCTTGCGCCTGCTGGCGGCCCCGAGGCCTTTGATGCCGCGCTCGCTGCTGGCGCTGATGCTATTTACTGCGGGTACGGCAACGACTTCAATGCACGCCGCAGCGCTCAGAACTTCACCCCCGAGAGCTTTGCCGCGGCCTGTCGGCGTGCGCATCTTGCGGGGTCGCGCGTGTACGTGACCGTTAACGTGGTCATTCGCACTGAGGAGCTGCCGCAGGCGCTTGCGCTTGTGCGCGAGGCGTGGCTTCTGGGTGCTGATGCCTTCATCATCCAGGACTGGGGCCTTTTGGCCGAGGTGCGCAGGCGCTGGCCACAGATCGAGTGCCACATCTCCACGCAGGCCAACGTGCATGACGCGCGTGCTACGGCGTGGTGCGCGCGCCTCGGCGCGCAGCGCGTGACGCTCTCGCGCGAGCTCTCGTTGCCCGAGCTGCGTACCATCGCGCAGACAGGTGTCGAGCTCGAGGGCTTTGGCCACGGCGCGCTCTGCTTCTGCTATTCCGGCATCTGCATGATGAGCTCGCTGGTGGGTGGCCGCTCTGCCAACCGTGGCATGTGCGCGCAGCCCTGCCGCTTGCTGTATTTGCTGGTAGACGAGCACGGAAAGGTATACACCCCCGCCGGGCTCGACCGGCCGCTCTGCCCCAAGGATTACTGCACGGTGGATGACCTGCCCGCTCTGGCCGAGGCCGGCCTGGGCTCGCTCAAGATCGAGGGCCGTATGAAGGCGCCCGATTACGTGTACGCGGTGGTTTCGTCCTACCGCGAGGCCCTCGACGACGTGGCGCACCGCCGTCAGGCAGCCGAAGGCGCCTTGGAGGCACGTCACGAACGCCTGCGTCGCGCCTTCAACCGAGACTTCACCAACAGCTATCTGTTGGGCGCCTCGGGCAACGAGATGATGAGCTACGAGCGATCCAACAACCGTGGCGAGCTGGTGGGTGAGGTTGTCTCTTCTCGAGACCTTGGTGGCTCGCGCGTGCGTCGCGGCGGCAAGGATGGTGGCCGCGAGCGCTTCCGCCACGTCACCCGTGCTGAGGTCACTATTGCGCTCGACAAACACGTCGATAAGGGCGACCTGCTCGAGATTCGCCCCGTTGACGACCCGTCGCAGTTCCTGACGGCGCACGTGGATGCCGACGCAGCGGCAGGGGAGACCATCGTCTGCAAGACAGTACGGCCCATGGCGGCAGGCTGCCCCGTGCGCGTGATTCGCTCGCAGCGGGCACTTGACGCAGCTTCGGGCGTCTCGGGCGAGGTACCCCGTCGCCGTCCGGTTACGGTGAACGTGCTGGCTCGCGTGGGAAAGCCCTTTGTGGTGGAGCTCAGCACGTTTGGCCTGCGCGGCGGCCGGCCTATCGTTGCCCATGCCTCGGGCTTTGTGGTTGAAAAGGCCAAGACGCGCGCCGTGACGCCCGAGGAGATTCGCGAGCACGTCGAGCGCATGGGTTCGACACCCTTCGAGCCCGTAGGGTTCTCGGGGATGTTTGACCCGGGCATCGGCATGTCTTTCTCGGCGGTGCATAAGGTGCGTGCCGAGGCATGCAAGGCTCTCGAGGAGGCCATTCTCGCAGGTTACGAGTCACGCGGCGAGGGCCTTGCCTCGGTTCCGGATGCCGAGGACCTGGCGCTGCAGGTGCGCGGGCGTAACCGGGAGGCCGCGCGAGGTGATGCCCCGGTTGAGGTCTGCGTGCTTGCCCCGTCAGTTGCGGTGGCTGAGGCGGCCACGCATGCGGGTGCCACGCGCATCTACGCAACCGCCGACGCGCTTACGGCTGAGCGTGACTGGCCGGAAGATGTCATCCCCTGGCTTGACGAGGTCTGTCGCGAGATTGATCACGACCGTCTTGACCCATGGGTGCAGGAAGGCCGCTCGTTGGGCGTGGGCAACGTGTCCGAGCTGGTACTGGCTGCAGAGCGCGGTGCCTTTGCCGAGGTCAGGCCCTGTATTCCGGTGCACAACGCCTCGGCGCTCGCGGCGCTGGCAGATGCCGGCGCTGCAGGCGTGTGGTTCTCGCCAGAGCTGACGCTCTCTGAGGCCTGCGGCCTGGCACGCATTTCGCGGGTGCCGACAGGCATGGTGGTGTACGGACGCGCCCGAGCCATGACCAGCGAGCACTGCGTGCTGCAGGTGGCGGGCAAGTGCATCCACGACTGCGCGCGTTGTACCCTGCGCCAGAAGAACCTCTCGCTGCGCGACAAAGACGGCAACCTCATGCCGGTACGCACGGACCTGCAAGGGCGTTCGCGCATCTACGCGGCCAAGCCACTGGACGCAACGCCGCAGGTGGGGGAGCTGATCGCGGCGGGCGTAACGCGGTTTATGGTCGACGCGACGCTGCTCTCGCCCGAGGAGGCCTCGGCTGCGGTGTGCCGCGCCGTCGCTGCGGTTGCTGCCGTTCAAGCGGGGCGCAAGCCCGCGCCACGCGAGACAGGCTCGACTTCCGGCCACCTTTTCCAGCCCATCGCCTAGCATCCCAGCGTGCTTACGGGCTTGTATGAGCCAAAACGATGAACTAGACGCCGTGTGAAATCCTAGCGTGGCAATGGGGTAGTATCTTACGAGTGACAATTCATGCCGCCTACGGGCGGCACCGATAGCCGTACTGCGGCAATGGGGGAGAACACCATGGCAGAGAACAAGAAGACGCCCGTCAACATGGAGCTGCTCGAGGCAACTCTGAGCATCATTCGTCAGAGCCTTCAGGCTGACGGCGGCGACGTTGTGCTGGTCAACTGCGACGAGGACGGCGTGGTTACCCTCGAGATGCAGGGTGCCTGTGCCGGTTGCCCGCTTTCTAGCTTTGATATGAGCGAGGGCATCGAGCGCATCCTGCGCGAGCACGTGCCAGGTGTCACCAAGGTGCAGCCCGCTATGGCTTGGTAGCCTCAACGCATGTGGCTTAACGAGCTCTACCAGCATCTTGATCCGGTGGCTGTGTCCTTCGGCCCCTTTGCCATCCGGTGGTATGGTCTGGCTTACCTTGCCGGTTTTCTCTTCGCAGCCATCATCATCTACCGCACCCAGCGGCGCTGGGGCCTTGACCTCACGGTGGATGACCTCATTTCCATCATGACGGGCATCATGGTCGGCGTCATTTTGGGCGGCCGTCTGGGGTACGTAGTCTTCTACGGCAAGGGCTGGTACCTGCAGCACCCGCTTGACATCCTCAAGCTGTACGAAGGCGGTATGAGCTTCCACGGTGGGCTGATTGGTGCCATCGTGGGCACCTATGTCACGTGCCGCCAGCTGGGCATCTCGTTTGCTACCATCGCGGACCTTGCCGCATGCGGTGGTCCCGTGGGCCTCTTTTTGGGCCGCTGCGCCAACTTCGTCAACGGCGAGCTGTGGGGCAAAGAGACCACGCTGCCGTGGGGCGTGATGTTTGCCAACACGGGCGGCGGCGAGGTGTACCGTCATCCGTCGCAGCTGTACGAAGCAATCCTGGAGGGCCTGGTCATCTTCCTGGTACTGTATGCGCTGTCACGCAAGGTCCCCCCGCGTCCGCAGGGTTTCTTCTTGGGCATGTTCTTGACGATGTACGGATGCTTCCGTTTTCTCATCGAGTTCGTGCGCCTGCCCGACGTGCAGATGGGCTACTTGCTGGGCACCAACTGGCTGACCATGGGGCAGTGCCTCTCGCTGCCGCTGGTGGTCATCGGCGCGGGGTTGGTGCTCTACGCCGTGCGCGCAAACCGCCCGCAGTGCATCTATCTTTAATTGGTTTAATGTAATTGCATTTTGTGCATAACGCACCGTCCAAATGGTACTGATTGGCTGATATTATGCTTTCAGTTACCTTAGTTGTACCTTGGGCGGATACATATGGACGCACGGCGGTATGGCCCAACGCGAACGCTTGCACCGCTTTGCTCATGCTCGTCGATAACGTGCCTGCGTGCCGCCCTATGAGGAGTGTCTCATGGGGCTCATTGCCAAAATCAAGCAATTTCTTCCGCCATCATCGCGCTCGTTCCACGGCATGTATCAAGAGATGGTGGAGTCCAACTGGATCGTCAAGGATACGGGTCTCAAGCTCTATGAGATGGACGCGCACTTCAACGACCGGCTTGACGAGCTCGAGCGGCGCCTTGATGCGCACGATGCGCATATGAAGCTGCTGGCGTGGGCAACGTACCGCAAAGAAGGGGAGAGCTACGACGAGGCGCACCAGCGCTTCTTCCACGAGCTGCCGGTCGCGACGGGCTCGGTCCGCCTGCTGCAGCTGGGGTGCACGCAGCTGCTTCACGAGTTTGACGAGCTCTGCAAGCAGCATGACCTCACCTATTGGCTTGCCTACGGAACCTTAGTGGGGGCGCTTCGCCATGAGGGCTTTGTCCCCTGGGACGACGACGTTGACCTGGGTATGATGCGCGCGGACATCGAGCGCCTGCAAGAGGCGTTGGCGGGAAGCGAGCGGCTGCGTCTGACGGAAGTGTACGACGCGTACGTGCGGTGCCGCCAGCTTCGCATCCGCTACCGCGACGAGGCAAACCCCTGCTTCCTCGATATCTTTGTATTTGACTACACGCCATCATGTGATCGGGAGCTGTTTGACCGCCACCAGGGGCTGCGGAACACTATGGTCAAAGAAATGGCAACGAGTGAGGCGCTTGCGTTCTGGAACGGTGACGATGCGTGCGTTGATGCATGCCGCTCGGATGCCCGTCCCATCGGCGAGACTTTTGCGCGCTATGCAGCACAGGCCCAGGACGAGGGCTGCTGCCTAGGTGACGGCGAAGATGCCCAGGGCATCATCTGGTCGCTCGACAACATGGATGATGAGCTAGGGCTTGGGCAGAGAATCATGCCCGTTGACGCATACTTCCCTGTGCACCGCGTGCCCTTCGAAGGCTTGATGCTGCCTGTGCCCGCCAAAGCCGAGCTGCTCGCTCAGGTTGAGTACGGTGACATCTTTGAGCTGCCAAACGACATCCACAGCCACTTCAGGCACGTGACCGATGACGAACTGGAGTCGCTTGCCTAAAAGCGCATGTTGACGTGCTGGGGCCGTTTTCGGTCAACATTAGCTTGCCATCAAGCAGATGTTGACCGAAAACGGCCCCAGCACGTCAACATGCGCAACGGGTGCTAGTCCTCGAAGGTGATGAAGGGCTCCTCGTTTGCGCTGGCGTCGTCGTCAAGGTAGTCGAAATCGCCGCCAAACAGGAGGTCAAGCGCCTCGGTGATGGCGTCGGCCAGATCGTCGGGGCCAAGTTCCTCGTCGGCATCTGCAGTGCCCTTCGCAGACGCATCCTCATCATCGTCAACGAGCGCCACGCGCTCTCCCTCGGCATCGTCGTCAGCGGCAGTGATGTCGCAGACCCGGGCAATCTCGTCGTCTCCCGGCAGGGGAACGGCGTCAGAGTACAGGCCGTCGTCGCTTGCGACCAGCTTCTGCCACTGGATGAGCACGGGCTCCGTGGGCGCCTGGGAGAGCTCGACGATGGAGTCAAGGTAGATGCTCTCCGCGCCGTCCAGCAGCGGAGACTCTTCGTGAAGCTTCTGCAGCAAGGCGCGGAACTGCGTGGCGGCGGTGTCATAGTCCGGCGCGTCAACCACAGCCGGCATAAGGCATGCGTTCTCGAACTCCTCGTCGTAGTTGGAATAGCTGAAGTTGGCGACGTAAAGCATGTGAACCTCCTGGCGCGGCGCGTGACGCACGTACAATAGATGACGAAAGCCTAGCACGGAGAGGTGGATGGCTCATGCAGAAACGCGTGGAGCATACGGCGACGGTGACCAGAAGGTCTGCGGTGCGGCTCATGGCTGGCGGGCTGGCGGGAGCGCTGGGCGCTGCCTGTGGCCGTCGTGAAGACGCGGATGCTGAGCCGCCTGAAGAGGCCCAGCCGGAGGTGCCCGTGGTGAGTGACACGATGGCGGCGCAGCCAGAGCAGCCCGCTGAGCCATCCTCGGAGTTTGCGCGCATGCTGCAGGCGGGGGAGGTCAGTTCCATCCGCCTGATTGGAGACAGCATCACAGCGGGTTTTCTGTGCGATGGCTACGGCCCCAATACCGATATGCTCATCTACGATGGCCCCTACGGCACGTTCTTTGAGACGGCGTACGAAGTCGGCTGCTGGGCAAACGAGTTTCGCGCCTATGCCACGGAACATGGCGTGGGAAGCTTCGTCAACGCGGGCATCAGCGGGGCCAAGATGCGCTGGCTGGCCGAGGATGCAGACGCGTGGATTCGCGAGGGCGCCGACGTCATCTTTGTCATGCTCGGCACCAACGATGCCGTGTACCACACCACTGACGAGTACCGCGACTTCGCGGAAGCAGGCCTTACGGCCGTCGAGGCAACCTGCCAGCATATGGTAGTGCTTGCTCCGCCTGACAACGCATGGACGGACTACAGTGTGGAGATGTCGCAGACAGACGTGGAGGCCGTGCTGCGCGAGCTTTGTGATGTATACGGCTGGTGTTTCGTCTCGATGCTGGAGGCCCTTGCCTTGGGCACGGATGAGGTAAACCCCGACCAATGCCACCCCACCACCAAGGGCTCGCATGCCTTGTGGGAGCACTTGCGCGAGGAGCTCGGCCTCGCATAGATGAAACTGGGGTGCCAGGCACCCCAGTTCACAAGCAGTTATTCAGCGACGTCAGACAACGTGACGGACTCTTCAGTGGAGCTCACGTCGATGACCTCAGGCGGCAGGTTCTCGCCCCCGCCTTCACCACCGTCTCCGCCAGTGTCTGGGTCGACAATCTCTCCAGGATCGGAGGGCTCTTCACTGCCACCTTCGCCGCCAGGGTCAACGATCTCTCCCGGGTTAGTGGGCTCGGTCGGGTCGGTGGTGCCCTCGCCGTTCTCGGGGTCGATGATCTCGACCGGCTCGGTCGGACCTTCTCCTTGCTCGGTGCTTCCGTCATCTACTACGACGACGTCAGTCTCGCTCGTGTTCTCGGCCTCGGCATCGATGAATTCCTGATACCAGGTGATGGGAGCGTCGATCTCGATCTCCTCGTCGTACCAGTAGCCGGTGTCGTCGGTGTTCTCGGACGTCTCAGGCAGGCCAACGGTCCACATCTCGTCGGGCACCGACAACCAGCCAGTGCATATGATGCCATTGCCGTTGATGTCGCAGGGAGCCTGACCCGAGCGCGGCGGAATGCCCGACTCGCGCCTGCTGATGGCCACGTAGATGGTGTCGCTCAGCAAATAGCCGTCTGATTGTGGGAACAGGTCGTATGGACGCGTGGCCGAATAGGCCACATCGCCGTCGTCGACCAACGCAAAATAGTTGTTGCCATGGCCGTCGGCGAGTACCCACGTTACGCTTTGAAATGCCGCGGTACCGCCCGTCGTGTTGGCAACGCTACTTCCGCGCAGCGCGCAAGCAAGGGCAAGACACCGGCGGCTCTCGCGCTGCATGACCTCGGGAACATCTTCCCAGTTGGGAATCTCGTAATCGTGCCAGACGATGACGCGACCATCGCGAACCTCAAGGTAGATCTCGTCGAGCGAGATGGACACGTCGGCATCTGCATAGGTGAGCGTGCCGAGCAGCTGCTGAATCGCGGCACTGTCATAGGTGTCGCCCTCGGCAGCCAGAGCAATGGTAGCTTTGGCTGCTGCCGCAGATCTGCCGCCGGCGTGAACCCTGCTTGCGGCGACCGGCGCGGAGCACCCCACCAACGAGAGTGAGACAAGCCCTGCGACAAGGGCCTTCTGCGTGTGTGCGCTGCGATGCTGTTGTTTCATGGTCACGCTCCAAAAAACGGGGCTGCCAGCACGTGCCTGAACACCCTATTTTAACCCAGAAGCTCGCGGTAGTTCTCTACGAGCAACTCAGGCTTGCTCTTGCTGATAATGCGAACGGCTGCAGAAATCGCCTCGTCGGTATTACCTCGCTCAAGGACCGACTGAAGACGCTTAGTCTCTGCTTCGGCACGCTTCTTGCGCTCCTGCTCCATGCGCTTGTCGTGCCCCTTCGCCAGCGCCAGTACGTCGTCGTTGTTCTTAGGCAGCTTCTTGGTGGCCAAAAACTCCTCGTAGGCGTCGCAGTACAGTGACACATCGTCGGAGAAGGCGATTTGCGTGCCGCGGTCAAGCCACAGCACCTTGTTGCAGAGCTCGCGAATCTGGCCCACGGAGTGCGAGACCAATACGCCGGTCTTGCCGCTGGACAGAATCTCGCGCATACGGTCGCCGCTCTTCTTGCGGAAGGCGCCGTCGCCAACCGAGAGCACCTCGTCGAGAATGAGGATGTCGGGGTCAACTAGGCATGCGATGGAGAAGGCAAGACGACTCTTCATGCCGCTCGAGAGCTGCTTGAACATGTAGTCCTGAAACTCCTCGAGCTCGGCGAAGGCAATGATCTCGTCGTACTTTGCGTCGAGGAACTCCTTGGTATAGCCCAGCATGGCGCCGCGCAGGTAGGTGTTCTCGCGCACTGTCATGTTTCCGTCAAAGCCGCTCGCGAGCTCAAGTAGGGCGGCAATCTTGCCGTGCGTCTTGATGGAGCCGCCCGTGGGAACCATGATGCCCGTGACGGCCTTGAGCAGCGTAGACTTTCCCGCGCCGTTTGAGCCGATGATGCCCAGCATGTCGCCCTGCTCAAGCGAGAAGGTGACATGGCGGTCTGCCCAGAACTCCTTCACGTGGAAGTTGTTCGTGAGCTTTCGCATCACGTATTCCTTCAGGCCAATCGACTTGAAGTCTCCCGTGATGTATCGGATGCTCACGTCGTTGCACTCTATGACGCTCATTCAGACCTCGCAGAGATGATGGTTGGCTGGGCAGGGCTTTCCATCAGAAGTAGTAGATGAACCGATGGTTGTACTTCTTATAGAAGAAGGCGCCGATGCCCAAGAAAAGGAGGGCGTAGAACAGCAGCAGGACGTGATACTGCAGCGACGGTATCTTGCCTTCAAGCACAATGATGCGCCAATAGCGGATGTTGGCATACACGGGATTAAGCAGGAACAGGCGCTGCATCTGCGGGCTGAAGTGGTCAAGCGTGTAGAAGATAGCGCAGAGGTAATTGAGGATGGTGAGGAAGATGCGGTAGAGATATTGGATATCTCTGAAGAAGACGAAGAGCGCCGAGAGCACCATGCCGATGCCCACATTCATGATGACCAGACAGCACACCGAGTAGGGCAACATGAACATGGCGGGCGTGAAGTCGATGTGATCGATGAGGCAGAACATGAAGAAGATTCCGATGGTCAGGCCAAAGTTGATGAGGGCCGACACGTTTTGAGAGAGCAAAAACAGGTATTTAGGCACGTTAATCTTGCTGATAACGGCGGCGTTGTTCATGAGACTTGACATGCCCTGAGTGGTGGACTCGTTGAAGTACGACCAGATGATGTTGCCTGCAAACATGTAGATGACGTAGTGGTTGACGTTGCGTCCGAAAAGGTTCTTGAACACGACCATCATCACGAGCAGCTGGCAGAGGGGCGAAAGGACGCTCCACGCCATGCCGAGCACCGTTCGCTTGTACTTCTGCTGGAAGTCACGGTTGACGAGCTGCTGGAAGAGAAAGGCGTTGCTTCTCATGTTCTCGACAAAGCGCTTGATAGTTGACG
>DJXA01000246.1:0-3575 GCA_002449555.1 Atopobiaceae bacterium UBA7016
GCTCTTCGAGGCGCTGCTGGCCGAAGAGAAGCCTGCCTACGTGCGCGTGGGGCGAAACCCGGTGGAGGACATCTATTCTGAGGACGACTGCCCCTTTGAGATGGACCGCGCGACGTGGATCTGCAAGGGCTCTGACGTGGCAATTATTGCCACGGGCGAGATGGTGCGTCCCGCGTTTGAGGCTGCCAAGCTGCTGGAGGATGCCGGCATTTCGGCCACCGTGCTCGACATGTACTGCGTGAAGCCGCTCGACGTGGAGGCCGTGGAAGAGGCGGCCCGCGGTGCCCGCGTGGTGCTGACGGTGGAGGAGCACTCGCCGTTTGGCGGCCTGGGCAGCATGGTTGCCCAGGTGGTGGGCGAGCGCTGCCCGCGTCCGGTGAAGAACCTCGCCCTGCCCGACGCTCCCGTCATTACGGGCACCACGTCCGAGGTCTTTGCGCACTACGGCTTGGACGCCGCCGGCATCGCCGCGTCCGCCCACACCCTGCTGAGTGCGGTTTGGGGGTAGCCCCCTAGCCGCACGCGTGCGGCTAGGGGGCTACCCCCAAACCGCACTCACCTCGAGGATAAGGAGACCACACATGGACAAGCGCTACGTGCTTGCGATTGACCAATCGACCCAAGGCACCAAGGCCGTGCTGTTCTCTGATGCGGGCCTCCTTGTTGCCAAGACGGCCCGTCCGCACCGCCAGATCATCCACGACAACGGCTACGTCGAGCACGACGGCGAAGAGATCATGGCCAACATGCTTGCCGTCATTCGCGAAGTGGTCGAGCTGGCGGGCGTGGAGCCCGAGGAGGTCGCCTGCCTGGGCATCTCCAACCAGCGCGAGACCTGCATCGCCTGGGACCGCACAACGAGGCTTCCGCTGTACAACGCCATCGTGTGGCAGTGCAGCCGCGCCAAAGAGATCTGCGCCCAGATGGAGGAGGCCGACCCGAGCATCGCGGCGTGCGTGCGTGAGCTCTCGGGCATGAACCTCTCGCCGTACTTCTCTGCTGGAAAGATGGCGTGGCTGGTGCGCAACGTGCCTGCCGTTATGGACGCGGCCGAGGCGGGCACGCTTGCGCTGGGCACCATGGACAGCTGGGTGCTGTACGCGCTCTCTGAGGAGCACGCCTTTGCCACCGAGCCCTCAAATGCGAGCCGCACGCAGCTTCTGGACATCGCACGCTGCACGTGGAGCGAGGAGCTGTGCGAGGCCTTTGGCGTGCCGATGGAGGCGCTCGCTGAGGTTCGTCCCTCCGACAGCGTCTTTGGGCACACCACGGCGGGCGGCTTGTTCCCGGAGCCCATCCCCATCTGCGGCATGTTGGGCGACAGCCAGGCCGCACTCATGGGCCAGGGCTGCACCGAGCCTGGCCAGGTGAAGGCCACCTATGGCACCGGCTCGTCCATCATGATGCAGGCGGGCTCCGAACTGGTCCGTTCAAAGAATGGCCTGGTCACCAGCCTTGGCTGGGAGTTTG
This sequence comes from Atopobiaceae bacterium UBA7016, assembly GCA_002449555.1. Taxonomy (GTDB): domain Bacteria; phylum Actinomycetota; class Coriobacteriia; order Coriobacteriales; family Atopobiaceae; genus UBA1367. Next base: position 1,471 of record DJXA01000246.1, read on the forward strand.
ACGGCACGCGCAGCTACGTGCTCGAGGGAAACATCAACTACACGGGCGCCGTGGTCAGCTGGATGAAGGACGACGCGCGCCTCATCTACGACCCAAGCGATGCCGAGGCCTGCGCACGACGCGCAAACCAGGCCGACCGCGCGTACTTCGTCCCGGCGTTCACGGGCCTTGGCGCGCCGTACTGGGACGACGAGGCATGCGCCATCCTCACGGGCGTGACGCGCACCACCGGCCACGACGAGATCGTGAAGGCCGGCCTGGAGTCCATCGCCTACCAGATCGGCGACGTGGTGGGAGCCATGCGTGCCGATACGGGCCTTGACGTGTCCGAGCTGCGCGTCGATGGTGGCCCCACGGCGAACGGCTACCTCATGCAGTTCCAGTCTGACGTGACAAGCGTTGACGTGAGCGTGTCGAGCGTGGCGGAGCTCTCGGCGGCGGGCGCGGCTTACGTTGCTGGGCACGCCGCGGGCGTCTACGGCGGCAATGCCATCTTTGAGCAGATCAGCCGCACCACCTATACGCCTAAGATGGAAGATGTTCGACGTGAGGTCTTGCTGAGCGGTTGGCGTGCTGCCGTCCGCCAGGCAATGACGCACTAGCGCGATACGTGACAAACGACCTGTCCACTTGTCACGTGAAGGGAGATTGACGGTATGGAGAAGTTCAAGGCGCGTGCCATCTTTACCAACGACGCAGAGTGCGACGACATGAATTCGTTCCTCCACCTGCTGTTTTATGCCAACGATATCGATATCGAGGGCCTGGTGCTCTCAAGCTCCATCTTCCACTATGAGGGAGACCCCGCACAGGGCATCGAGCCCAAGCGCTGGGCGGGCGGCGACTGGATGTGGGAGTACCTTGACGCCTACGAGGAGGCTTACCCCAACCTTATCGTGCATGACCCGGCGTACCCCACGCCTGAGTACCTGCGCAGCGTGACCTGCATCGGCAACATCAAGACCACGGGCTGCATGGACGAGGACACCGACGGCTCTGAGCTTATCCGCAAGGCCATCTTTGCCGACGATCCTCGTCAGCTGTATCTTCTGGCGGGCGGCGGGACCAACACCATCGCGCGTGCCCTGAAGCGCATCGAGGACGACTACAGGGGCACGCCCGAGTGGGACGCCGTCTATCGCCAGGTGTGCGAGAAGGCCGTCATCTTCATGATCGTGACGCAGGATGACACCTACCGTGACTACATCGCCGGCGCTTGGCCTGACCTGCGCATGCTTCACTGTACGAGCATCTTTGGCATCGCCTTCATGTTTAACGAGGCGCTCTGTCCGGCCGACTGCCTGCATGTCTATCACGCCGACTGGATGAAGAAGAACATTCTGGACAAGGGGCCGCTGCCCGCGAAGTACCACACGTGGTTTGACGGCCACGTGTATCCGGGCGAGGAGCCGCGCAGCCAGTTTGGCTCTAACCCGGAGCTTGCGGGCGGCAACTGGTGGGGCAAGGAGGCGCGCGAGCAGTACGACTTCATCAGCGAGGGTGACAGCCCGAGCTTCCTGTACCTCATCGACACGGGTCTGCGCAGCTTGGAGGATCCGAGCTACGGCGGCTGGGGCGGCCGCTTTGGCCGCAAGCAGGACAACGAGTTCAACCCGGCGGCGGACTACTGGTGCAATGTTGAGGACGCGGCCGAACCTCCCATGAAGGGCATTGCCTACCAGCTTACGCGCTGGATTCACGACTGGATGAACGACTTCGCCTCCCGCGCGAGCTGGTGCGTGACGCCGCGCTTTGAGGATGCCAACCACGCGCCGGAGGTAGCCATCGCCGAAGGCGTGGACCTGGCGGTTGCCGCTGGCTCGGGTGTTGCGCTGCATGCCGTGGCGAGCGACCCTGACGGTGATGCGCTGGGCTACGAGTGGTTCCGCTATGCGGATGCGGACAGCTGCGCTGCCCCCGTGGCGCTTGAGGCTGACGGTGCGGCCTGCACGGTGCAGGTGGGCGAGGACGCAAAGCCCGGAGATACGATTCACGTGATCGTGCGCGTGCGTGACGACGCCGACGGCAAGCGCGACACCTACATGGTGAGCTACCAGTGCGTCATTCTCACCGTCGAGTAAAACCCATACAGGTGGGACAGGCAC
>DJXA01000246.1:3686-10831 GCA_002449555.1 Atopobiaceae bacterium UBA7016
CGGTGCCTGTCCCACCTGTATGGGTCGGGGGTTTGTTACGCCGTCTCGTTGCGGACGAAGAAGTCGTGGGCGTTCTCGAAGAAGAGGCGTTGCGCGACGCTCTCGCCAAAACGCACAACAATGCGCTGGTAAAACGGGGTGAGCTTCTCGCACGTCGACAGCCATGCCGGAGGCGTGCAGCCGTCAAAGTCGCTGCCCAGGGCGATGGTATCCTCGCCGCCGAGGTCAAGGAAGCGCTCGATATGGGCCGCAACGTCGTCAAAGCTCACCTCGTCGGCGCCCCACGCGTTATCGCGAACAAAGCCCGTGCAGTAGTTGAGACCCACAATGCCACCCATGTCGCGTATGGCGCGGAACTGGTCGTCGGTCAGGTTGCGCTTGTGGCCACAGGCCTCGCGCAGGTTTGAGTGGGAGGCAGCAAACGGGCGGCGTACCACCTTCATGAGGTCCCAGAACCCCACGTCGTTCAGGTGCGACACGTCCACCACGATGCGGCGGTCCTCCATGGCGCGTACCACCTGGCGCCCAAACGTGGAAAGACCGTCGGTGGTGTCGTGGCCGCTCGCGATGCTGTTCTTGCCGTTCCAGGTAAGCGTCACCATCTTCACGCCGTCGGCTGCCCACTCGTCAATAACGCCGAGGTCAGAGCCTACGGGCGAGCCGTTCTCCACAGTAAGCATGGCCGCAGTCTTGCCGGAGGCGAGCACCTCGTCCAGCGCTCGGGCGTCGCGCACCTGCACGACATCATCGCCATGCGCCGCCATCTGCGTATGGAAGTAGTCGCGGGCTTGCCGGTAGAACTGCAGCGGCGTGAGCTCGCTCAGCTGGTCGGGAACCCAGATGGCGTAGCACTGGCACCACGGGCCTACGGTCTGCATGCGGTCGATGCCTAGGGCCAGCCGGTTGCACACGAGGTCACCTTCGGTGCTGGCAAAGCCCACAAACGGGCCACTGTCGCCAAAGGCCAGCGCGTCGATGGTGTCGCAGTGCAGGTCAAACACCTTGATGTCAGGCATGATGCTCCCTCGCGTCCAAGCTCTTGTCCGTGAGTGCATTGTAAAGCGTCTGCAGGCGCGTGGTTGGCAGGCGCGGTAGAATGCTGTCGAATAACCAGCCGCGAAGGAGCGTCTCATGCATGCCATCAAGCTCATCCTGACCGACGTTGACGGAACCATCCTGCCGTACGGCCAGCCTCAGATACCCGCTCGCACCGTCGCGGCGATCCACGCTGCCATCGATGCAGGCATTCATGTGGGTGTGGCCACCGGGCGCGACTCAACGTGGGTGCCACGTTTCTTTGGGGGAGACGCCGCCTGCAGCGCCACGAGCGTGGCGAGCAACGGCAGTGAGGTCTTTCTGGACGGCAAGAAGATTCGCGAGTCCCACTTGGACGTTGGTGGCCTTCGTGAGGTCGCGGCCATCGTGCGCGAGGTGCCCGGTGCGGGCATGATCGTGTTCTACGACGGCAAACCCCTGCTGGTTGAGGGCACCAAGGAAGACCTTGCGCTTAGCTTCCCGGCGTATGCGGCGGCCTGCCAGAAGGTTGATGACGTGCCCGACGAGGCGCCCATCAAGGGCAACGTGTTCTTTGGCCCGCTTGCCCCTGAGGTGTACGAGCCGCTGGTCGAGCGGCTTAACCGTACGGTTGCTACGCTGGACTTTGACATACCGCAGCCGGGCTTTGGCAACATCATGCCGCACGGCTCGAACAAGGCGACGGCCATCGACGTGCTGGTCGAGGCACTGGGCATCACGCTCGACCAGGTGGTCGTCTTTGGCGACAACGGCAACGACGTGCCCATGCTCAGCCATGTGCCCAACTCGGTGGCCGTGTCCAACGCCTCGCCCGAGGCCGCGGCCGCAGCTCATTGGCACGTAGGAGCGTGCGAGGACGAGGCGGTGGGTGATGCCATCGCCGCGCTCGCAGCCGGAGCATGGCCATTCGTCAGGTAGGGCCCCTACGTGCGCGACGTCCCGTTGTAGTAGTTCTCCCACGGGTTAGAGACGTCGTTTCCCAGCTTGCGCATCTGCGGCGGCAGCCCTGGAACTTCGAGCGACGACAGGTCTGGCAAGATGAAGTCCACGCAGATAAAGAGGCCATTCTCGTATTCGTAGCGGTAGGCCATGCAGTTGCAGAAGTGCGTCGGTCGCGCCTTTGCGCGCTCTTGGTTGGCCACGTAAAACACGCGAAGCGCGCCACCTGATCCCACGGCAAGTACGCTCTGGTGGTCAGGTCGCTCCATGATTTCGGTCAGCGTGCGCATCATGCGCTCGGCCACCATCTCGTCGTTCTCACCGCCGTAGGCCACGTAGAAGTCGCCACGAGGGAATCCCGGCTCAAGGCAGTTGTCCTTGCCCTCGAAGGGGCCAAAGTTGAACTCACGCAGGCCCTTGTGGCGCTCATAGGGCATGGCTGCGCCAAAGGCCGCTTCTGTCGCAAGCTCGAGCGTGTCGCTGCAGCGCTCAGACGTCGAGCAGTGCGCGTGGTCAAAGGTGATCCTACGCTTCGCTATCTCCTTGCCGGCAAGGCGCGCCTGCTGGATGCCGCGTTCGGTCAGAGGGGAGTCACACCAGCCCTGCGTCTTGTTTTGGCGGTTGAACAAGGTCTCGGCGTGGCGCAACAGGTAGAGGCTCTTTGCAGGCATAGGTACTCGATTCTCTGGTTACGGTCGATGCTGCGGTTCGATAAGCTCGGTGAGGACCTCGGCAAAGACGCCGTCCTCGCAGGTGGAGCTTGCCTGATAGTTGGCAACGGCGCGTACGTCGTCGGTGGCGTTGGCCACCACCACACCGCAACCCACGGTCTCAATCATCTCCAGGTCATTGAGGGCGTCGCCGCAGCCAATGACGTCAGCAATGTCGATGCCTAAGTAGTCGGCCAGCCATTTGATGCCGGTGCCCTTGTTCACGCCCTGCGGGTTGAACTCAAGGTAGCGGCGGGACGAGATGGTGGTAGACGTGCCAGCAGACACCTCTTCGGGCACGCATGCGCGCAGGTCCTCCAGAAAACCGAGCCCTTCGTGCGTCAGGAGAATCTTGGAGATGGGCACGTCGCGCAGAAACTCGATGCTGTCGCCACCGATGGGCTCCCACTCCATGGAGCCAACGAGGTAGTCAACTTCCTCCTGCGCCATGCGATGGCCCCACACCTTGCCGCCCGTCTCGTAGACGTGAAAGCCCACGTCCTGCGTGAGGCCCCACTGGAAGATGCGGTCGACCACCTCAAACGGCAGCGTGTTGGCGTAGAGCGGCTCGGGGTTGCCGACCTTGTGCACCACGCCGCCGTTGTACGAGAGCACGTACGAGCCCTCGAGCGCTTCGGGCGGCAGGCCGCGGATGGTGTAGAGGATGGAGGGCATGGGACGGCCCGACGCGGGAACGAAGAGCACGCCCAGCTCGCGCATGCGCAAGACGGCGTCGATGTTGGCCTGGGGAAGGACGTGCTCCTCGGTCAGAAAGGTGCCGTCCATGTCGCTTGCCACGATTCGGTACATGCCGCCCCTCTCGTTCGTTGTGGGACACGGGTTCCGAACCCGTGTCCCATCGTGCGTGTGCCTTAGACGAGCCGCTCGACGCCGTCGCGTGAGACGCGCGCGAGGAAGTGCGGGATGGCGACTGGCGCCTCTTCGCGGATGTCATAGGCATCAAGCAGGATTCTCTCGCCGTTATAGAGGCGCTCTTCCTCCGATGAGTAGAGCGTCGCGAGGACGTCCCCGGCCTTGACGGCGTCACCTGTCTTGCGTGCGAGGTCGATGCCCGCGGTGGGGTCGATCGAGGCCTCGATGGTCTCGCGTCCTGCGCCAAGCGCCGCTGCTGCGGTACCTACCTCCTCGGTATTCATGTGGTAGACGAACCCGTCGCGCGGGGCGCGCACCTCGTGGACGCACGGTGCCTGGGCAAAGCGCGAGGTGTCCCTCAGCACCGAGCTGTCGCCGCCCTGTGCCTCAACCATCTGGCAGAGCTTCTCAAAGGCGGCGCCATTGTCGATGTTGTGCTGCGCAAGCGTGCGGCATTCGTCGAGCGTGCCCTTGCCGGCAAGCATGAGCATGTTTGCCGCGAGCTCGAGGCAGGTGTCGGCGATGTCTGCCGGCGCGGTGCCCCGCAGGACCTCGACTGCCTCGATGACCTCGAGAGAATTGCCCACCTTGTTGCCCAGCGGGCGGTCCATGTCGGTGACGAGGGCCACCGTGGTGCGGCCCACATGCTCGCCAATCTCCACCATGGCCTGCGCGAGCGCCGTGGCGTCTTCTGCGGTCTTCATAAAGGCACCGCTACCGCACTTCACGTCGAGCACGATGGCGTTGGCGCCCGAGGCAATCTTCTTGCTCATGACGCTCGAGGCAATGAGCGGGATGCTGTCCACGGTTGCGGTGACGTCGCGCAGGGCGTAGAGGCGCTTGTCGGCGGGGACGAGGTTGGCCGTCTGGCCGATGATGGCGCAGCCAACCTTGTTGACGATGTCAAAGAACCGTTCTTCGTCGATGGAGATGGTGAGCCCAGGAATGGACTCCAGCTTGTCGAGCGTGCCGCCCGTGTGGCCGAGGCCGCGTCCGCTCATCTTGGCAACGGGAACGCCGCACGACGCGACGATGGGCACGACGGCGAGGGAGGTCTTGTCACCGACGCCGCCGGTGGAATGCTTGTCAACCTTGATGCCGGGGATGGGGGAGAGGTCAACCATGTCGCCGGAGGCCGCCATCTCCATGGTGAGCGCGGCGGTTTCGCGCGCATTCATGCCCTGGTAGAAAATGGCCATGGCGAGCGCCGAGGCTTGGTAGTCAGGGATGGTGCCCTCTGAGTAGCCGGCTACGAAGTAGTTGATCTCTTCAGGGGTGAGTTCAAACCCATCGCGCTTGCGCTTGATGACGTCGTACATGCGCATGGTTGCCTCCTTGTTTGGTGAACGATTAGGCTGTGGGTGAGGCGTGTGTTATGCGAGGTTTTCGGGGCCAAAGCTCTCGGGAAGCAGCTGACGGAGGGTGTAGACACGGGTCCCGCCGTCGGACTTTCCGAGGATGATGCGGAAGTCATCGAGACTGCAGAACTCGCGCATGACCTGACGGCAGACTCCGCATGGGGCGCAGTAGTCGGGGGCGGGCTGACCTTCTGGGCCGCCTACCACCGCGATGGCCTCGAAGTCTCGATGACCGTCATAGATGGCCTTGAAGAAGGCCGTGCGCTCGGCGCAGTTGGAGGGTGTGTAGGCCGCGTTCTCTATGTTGCACCCGCCATAGACGGTGCCGTCCGAGCAAAGCAGTGCGGCGCCGACCGCCCAGTGTGAGTAAGGGGTATACGCGTGCTCTCTGGCCTCGAATGCCATTGCGACCAGCGCGTCGTTGTCCATAGTGGGCTCCTTTCGGATAGATATGTCAATCATATCCGCCTGAAAGGGGCTCTGTTATCGTGGCTCACGCATTTCGGCGAGTGTTGTCCCATCCGATGCTCCTTGTCCAACAACTGCTCGAACAGCAGGTCGAGAGACTCGATATGCGAGAGTATCTCCCACGTAACGTCCTTTACCTCGATTCCCAAAGCTTGAATATCATTGCGGCGCGCCTTGTCTCGTGCGATTGCCGTACCACTGGTATGAAACTCATTGCTTTCATACTCAAGGTCTGTCATCAAGTATCGAAGATATCCATCGGGGTGGTAGGAGTCTGCACGCGTAAGATGCCGCTGCTCTGCCTTAACCTCGACCTTGGGGTTGAGCTCAAGTTCTTTAAAGCCATACCCGCCTTTCTTGCAGGGCAAGGTGGCCATCAATGCAAGAATGCTCTCCCCTGGAGAGGAAGGTTCATCCAGTACGAATGAAAGAGCCTCAAGGGCAGAGCGTGTGCCGCGGACACCGTGAGCTTGCTTCAGGAACGTCGTCAGTTCTTGGCGAGTGGTTGCCATCGGAATTCGCGGGCTATCGTAGCGTGTTAACAAGCTTCCATCTTCCTGTCTCGATGGCATGCGATAGAAGGTGGCGGTTGTCTGGTCTCCGACAATGAGGTGGCTATACGATCCGCAGAGCTCCATACCAAGGAGCAACCGGTCAGACAGACAAGGCATGTCTCGGCATCGGAGTGTGTAATAAAGGGGCCAGGAAGGCACGAGAACGCGGGGGGCAAAGCTGCAAAAACGATTCGGGAGGAAGTGGCACGCGGTAAAGATGATGGGTGACTCCGCCCCCGTGCATGTCTCGGCTGTCAGCTACGAAGAGGTGGACCGGCTGCTCTTCTGTCGATGCAAGGATGAGTGCAAGTTCCTGAGGAACGATGCGCCTTATGGTCTCTAACTCTTGGCTAGACCCTGGTGATGGCGCGACATCATATAGCGGTGAAGAGGCGCCGAGTTGTGTCAAAGAATCGGTGTCGATGTAATTGAGAACCACCGCTGGCCACAGAGAAGCTACCGCTCAAGTGCAAGTGCGCTTCTGTTCGACGATTGGAATCGATGCCACCAAAAAAGGGCGCCTTGGAAACCCAAGACGCCCTTGCGGGTAACGCTTGTGCAAGCCAGCTGGCTCCTACGTCTTAGCGGCTGCCCTTGATGTACGGCACGCCGTCGGCCTTCGGGGCCACGGACTTACCGACGAAGAGGATGAGCACGATGATGGTCATCGCGTAGGGGAGCATGGCCAGAATCTGCGACGGAATCGGAGCGACGCCGCCGCCAAGAAGCACCGTCAGTGCCTGCGTGGCACCAAAGAGCAGGCAGGCACCGTAGGCGCCAAACGGCGTCCACTTACCAAAGATGACCGCGGCCATGGCGATGAAGCCGTGACCAGAGATAGCCGTCTGGGTGAACTGGCTGATGATGGCGATGGTCATGGACGCGCCACCAAAGCCCGCGAACACGCCGGAGAGGATAACGCACACATAGCGAACCTTGTAGACGTCGATGCCCAGGGTGTCGGCCGCTGCGGGATGCTCGCCCACGGCACGGACGCGCAGGCCCCACTTGGTGCGGTACAGCACGAACCACACGGCGATGGTCAGCAGCAGCGCAATGACAGTGGTCACGTTGACGTTAAGGTTGCTCCACACCGTGCCCGCCATCCAGGAGTCGCCAAAGATCTTGGGCAGCTTCGGCGCGATGGGGCTCATGGCAGCGCCGTCAAAGAAACGACGGCAGGCAAAGAGCGCAAGGCCAGGAGCCAG
>DJXA01000246.1:11048-11300 GCA_002449555.1 Atopobiaceae bacterium UBA7016
GAAGCGGCCGCCACCGCACCGATGACCATCATGCCCTCGATGCCGATGTTGGTAACGCCGGAACGCTCGGACACGACGCCGCCAATGGCGCCAAAGATGAGCGGGGTGGAGTACATCAGGGTGATGCCCACCAGAAGGACGAGGCTGTTGAGCATGTCCCTACACCTCCTTCTTGGGAAGCGGCGTGCCGTCCTTGGCGACGCGGAGGTCTTCCTTCGACTTGCGACGCTTGGCAACCATGTCGGCGAGCAT
>DJXA01000164.1 GCA_002449555.1 Atopobiaceae bacterium UBA7016
GCGTGACCTTCGCGCCGGAGAGGTCAACCACGTCGGGAACCACCGTCACCACGGCGCCGTACATTCTCCCGCTCGACTGGTTTTTGACGACATACGTTCCCGTCCCCGCCTTGGAAGCCGTGTAGGTGTCGCTGGCCGGCTCATAAGTATGGCCGGATATCGTCCCGTCAAAGGAAAGCACCCGATCGCCTTCATTGGTCGGGAGGTAGTACACACAGGCGTTTCCGCAGTTGCCGAAGAGCTCGCTCTTTGTTATGGTCTCCCCCACTTTGAGGGTGAAGTGCGGTGATGCCTCATACTCATAGAAAATGATGGGGTTGGGATTATCATACTCAAGGTCATTGATGGGGAGCACGAGAGTCGAATTGCCGTAAGCGTCCAGCGCAAACACCATGGCGGCGTGTCGATCGCCAACCATCAACCCCGTCGAAGACATTCTGATGGTAACGGTCCAATGACCCTCTTCTACCTCATTACACACGCTGGCCGGGCCTGAAAAGCTTCCGGGACCAGCCCCGATGCCGGTGTACGATCCGCAGGCCACGTCGGTGACGCCCACGTTGTCCGTGGCCCACACGTCGAAGACGATCTCATCGTCCGTCTGGCTGGCGATGGAGAAGTCCGTGATTACGGGCGGCTCGTCGTCGGCCTCGGCGTACACGGTGACCGTGGAGGCGGACCCGTCGGTGTACCAGTCGCGGTAGTAGCTGTTGACGGCACGTACCTGCACGGTGTAGGTGCCGGCCGAGGCAAAGGTGTGGTCAAGGCTCGTGCCCGTGAGGCCCGTGCGGCTGAGCACGGTCTTGCCGGAGGAGTCCTTCACCGTGACGTCGTAGGTGCGTTTGTCGAAGCTGTTCACCTTCTTCGACTCAGACCACGTAAGCGCGGTGGGCTCGCCCACCGCGGTGACCGTATCCCCCGTGTAGTAGCTCGCGCCAGGCTTGGCGGGCTTGACGTAGGTGCGCGAGTCCTGCGAGAGGTAGTAAACGCTGAAGCTCTGGGCGGACGACCCGTTCGCCGCGTAGAGCTGGAAGGGGGTGCCCCCAGCGTTCGACCCACCCGTCGCGTCCATTACCAGCGAGCAGTTCGCGTTGCGGAGTACGCAATCGCCCTGGCTCCCCGTGAGGTACCAGTTCTGGGCCGCGCTGCCCGAGTTCTTCCACATGTTCACCGCGGTGCCCGACGTGGTGCCTGCGTTGTCGGCCTGCAAGTACCATGCCTCGCCCTCGAAGTCAGCCCAATAGGCGCTCTTGATCTTGTAGGAGCCGTCACTCTGCCTGATGAACCGCCAAATCTGGCGGGGGTCGAAGGAGTCGTTCGCGTTTGCAACCGTGAGCTGGCCGTAGGCCGCGTCGGCGCTCGCAGTGGTGTGCCTCCAGCCGTTGTTCAGGATGAGGTACGCATGGAAGTCGTCGCCGAGGTTGAGGATGTTGCCCCCGCCCGTGATGTCGAAGTGATAGCCCGTCTCGAAGGTCTTGGCGTTGCCCCAGGTGTCGGTGAGGCCGCCGGAGGCGGTGACTTTGTAGCCCGGGTTGGCGATGCGCACCGCGTCGGAGAAGGCGCCCTCGGCGGTGTAGAGGTCGTTGCCGTTGCGCTCCAGCACGACGAAGGTGTGGCCGCTGATGCGGATGACGTCGCCCGTGCGGATCTCGGAGGGCGAATAGAAGGCCTGGCCCTCCTGGTAGTTGTTGACGCCGTAGACGTAAGTGGTGAAGTCACAGCCGTAGGCGAAGCATCCCCAACAGCTGTACGTGGAGAGCTTCGGCGGGATCTGCGGCCAGTAGGTGCCGTGAGCCCAGCGCGCGTCGTTGATGAAGGCGTCCCTCTTCGCCCTATACGTTGCCATGTCGATGGCCTGCGCATCGAGGACGGGCTCCTCTTCCTCCTGGACCAAGGGCATCGAGCCCTCTGAGTCAGTCTGGACCTCTAGACCATCCCCACCGTCATCTTCGGACACCGCTTCCTGACCGGCATCGTCACCCACAGGCTCGATCGTCTCGGTCTCCACCACGGCATCTGAAACATCGGCCGGCTCTGCCTCCTGCTCCTCCTCGACGACAATCTCCTCCTCGTCTACGGGGGCGGCGTTCTCGTCAGTCGGAGCCGTCTCGTCATCTCCCACCTCAGCTATGGCGGACACATCGACGTCCGCAAGTCCCTCAGCCAATGCGGTGGCAGGAAACCCCTGCAGGACGAGGGCGACAGCGAGAAGTACCGCCATCACCATCCTCAACGCACTGCGGCGCCCCGTGCGATAACTTGTACCCTTCATGCCAGCCCCCTCCTGTATAGAGACAAGTTGTCAATAGCCTTAGCATACGACGAGTTGTCCTGCGTTGACGCCTCGACAGCTGAAAAGATGCTGCAAATCGAGGCTGGCGCGTCTCCACGACCCTTGCCCATCGCGATAGGGCTCTGCACGTGGCGTTGGGGTGGCCGAGGCGTACGGCTCGCCAACGAAACGGGGCCGGCCCTCACCAGAGGGTCCGGCCCCGCAAGAGGCTATGAAGCGGTCCCATCACGCGGAGCGCACCACTAAAGAGGGGCGACGCTCGGCACGCGGGCCACAAGAGCGCCACTACCCTATCAGCACGCCCTTGTCGCTGAAGGTGTAGGACTTCCCGTCGATGGTTGCCGCCCCCGTCTGCATGGCGCCGCTCGCGCGGAAGTAGTACTTCCGCCCGTTGATGGTCTGCCAGCCAGTGAGCATGCGACCCTGCTCGTCGAAGTAGCGCTTGTAGGCGTCGTCGGTGACGTCAGTGAATCCCGTCGCCATGTTGCCGGACGGGCGGAAGTAGTAGCTCGCACCGTCCACCTGGGCCCAGCCGGTAGCCATGGATCCGCTCGGGCGGAAGTAGTAGTGGTTCGTGACGCCGTTGTCGTTAACGATGTCCTGCCAGCCAGTCACCATCTGACCGCCCTCGTCGAAGTAGTACTTCTTGCCGTCGATGGTCGCCCAGCCCGTGGCCATGTTGCCGCTCTCGCGGAAGTAGTACTTCTTGCCGTCGATGTCGGCCCACGCCGCATAGGCGAGGTTGCCTGACGGGCGGAAGTAGTAGTGCATGGTCTTGCCGTCGATGACAAGGTCGGTCCAGCCGATAGCCATGCGACCGGTGTCGGGGTCGAACCAGTGCTTCGCGCTGCCAATGGTCTGCCAGCCTGTCAGCATCTTGCCGTTGTCGTCGAAGCGGTACTTGTAGCCGCCGAGGTCGAACCAGCCCTTGACCAGAGCGCCGTTCTTCTGGTATCCCCTCGCTCCGTTACCAAGATCAACCCAACCGTCTGACGTCGCGCCACTAGACGTAGCCACAATGAGGTACCTGCCGGTAATAGTACCGGTGTAGTCGCCCTTACCCGTCACCTGGACAACCGCGATGCCACTGGTCCCGCTGTTGGGATACGAGACGTCATAATGGGAAGCATTCAAAACGTTGCCGGACGCATCACGCACCTGCACTTCAGGCTTCACAGCTGCCTGATTGCTGGTTAGATAGGCTCTGGGCGTTGCCTTGCCGTCGTAGTACTCACCGGACTGGCTCTTCAGCCACACCGAATAGCCGTACTTGGCAAGGTCGTTGCTCGGAGCGGACGTGTACACAACGAAAGAATCTGCGCGCGAGCCGTAGAGAGCGCCATTGCCAGTGGCGGTCACGCGAACCCACGCATGGCTGCCCTCAGCACTGTTGTTGCCGTACTCAACGGTGTAGTCGGTGCCTTGCTTGAATACGTGGCCGCCGTAACTCAGCGTCACCGTTGGCTTTGTGCCACTGCCCAGCTCAAGATCGCAATCGAAGACGTTGAGCCCGTTCTCCTGCAGAGCGGTCACGGGTACCACTACTTCACCAGACCAGTCGCCGGTTCCGGAAAGAACAAGCTCGTAGGAGCCCGGCCCTTCGATGCCCGGGACAACCGCACCAGAGGCGTCTCGCACGGAGACCTCATACTGCGGCTGAACGAAGCCACCGCCTACGTTGGCGACCAGCTTCACCTTAGGCACGTACGAGAAACCCCAGCAAGGTACGGTGGCGCGAGTGGAGCGGCCAACGATGTAGGTTCCGCCGCCCTCCATAGAGCCGCGACCGGCCAGTTCGACGCGCTGGGCCACGCTGGCGAGGTCATACGAGTCGTCGAGCTTGACGTTGATGGAGGTGCTGCCCGTGATGAGCTGGTCACCATCGGCCACGGCCGTAATCTCCACGGACTTGCCGTCGGCAGCGTAGCGCTTGAATGCGGAGAAGCCCGACCCTTCTTCTACGAGCACACCCTGTTCGTAGACAGTAAGCGACACGGAGTCCAGGCCTTGGAAGAGGAAGGCCACGCTGGGTGCCAGAGACTTAAGCAGGTGGTACACGAAGCCGCCCCTGGTGCTCTCGTACCAGCCGTTGGTTAGCGTGAGCTGCCCGTTTTGCGTGGAAAGATCGACGGCGCCCGTGTCGACCTGAATGATGGCATAGCGGGTGCTTTCGCAGCCATCGTAGTCGCCCACTCCCGCAACCTTAACGTACGCTGACATTCCTTCGGGAACCGATGTAAGGGCATTGCCGTTCTCGTCAACCACGCCTTCGACCACAAAGTCGCGACCTCTCACCATCGTGTCGCTCTGCATCACAGTCTCAAGAACGTTACGGTTCTCGTCCAGGTAGACGTAAGCCCTGGATCCGTACAGAAGGTGTCTTTGGAACGCATCGTCCGCGGTCGCCACATACACCTTCGAGGTGGCGCTACCCGTGTATGAGCCGATGCCCGTAAAGGTGAATCCGAAGCCGCCATCGTCGGTCGGCCCGTCATAGCTTACGGTGAAGTCAACGTTCTCGACAAGCATGCCGTAAGGGAACGATATCGACCAGCGCAGACGAGAGATCTCTTCTTCGCTGAGGTGATCTTCGATAACGTGGCTACTTCTCCCGCCGGGCCCCGCCCAAGAAGTCCAGTGAGAGCCTTCGTATACAAGAACCGCATTACCACTGGAGATGCTTCCAGCTGCCACAAGGTTGACTGGCATGTTACATGTGCCCGTGAATACGCCGCCCTCGACTGCCGAAAGCACGATCGTGTAGCTACCTGCCTCGAGGAAACCGTCCACTTGCGCGCCCGAAGCATCAAGGTAAGAGATCGTGTAGTCGATGCCCAGCTGCGGCTTGTAGCCATTGGTCTCGAAATAAGCGTACGGCCTCACGACGTGGCCACTGCTCACGAACTCGAGATTGCTCCACTCGTCGTACCACTGCGTCGTGTTGCCAACCTTAACCACCACCGACCTGGCCTTGGCGTATTCGGCAAGATCACAGCTCTCGATGATGCTAAAGGACCTCGTGAGGGCCCCATGGTACCTACCGCAACCAGTTAACGTAATGGTCGCAGTCCCTACCCCATCATTTCCCTCGTAGGTGACGGTGTAGTCCGTACCCTCCACAAGACGCGTATACGTGGGCAGCGTTGTATACACGATAAAGTCGGGCTCGATGGGCTTTCCATGGTAAAGGTAGGCTTCAGAGATGCTTGACTGGGTTGGGGAGCTATAGCCCTGACGAAGGTCGTAGTCACTAAATGTCATGTACGCAGAGGACTCGAGGTCATACTGGTCGTACACCCTCAGCGTAAGCGTCCGCGAACCGTGATAGGTGCCAATACCGCCAACCGTGACGCTGTACTCACCAGGGTTTACCATGCTCTCATACGACTGGCCAGAAGCATCCGTAATGCCCGTAACCTCGAAGTCTGTCCCCTCCACAAGGTCCAGCGTAGTGACGAAATCGTTGTAATAGGAAGAAAGGTGGATCTCGTTAATGCTCACCGCAGACCCAGTCCAGGGTATGGACCTGTTGTACGAAACGTTAGTCCACAGCTCAGAACCAATGTCTTTCAGATCGGCGATGTAGAAGCTTTCCGAGTAAGAAGGGTCTCCAGCTTCGGAGGTGATGTAACCGCTCCCCTCCACCGGCACGATGGTGGCTCGGTAGGTGCCAACGGCCGACGGGGCGCCATCAAGTTTGTTGTCCGACTCGTCAGCGTATTCAACCACGTAATCTTTACCCTCAACGAGGACCTCGCCAGCGCCATTAGTCACCACGGCATCAAGCTGGACGGGATTGCCGGTCAACTCGTAATACCTAGTATTCAGCTGAAGCGCCATGAACCGACCGATGACAATCATGCCGGTCCATCCCGCTTCTCCCGTATAGGAGCTTCCTTCGGCGGGAACCGCGCGAACCCAATACTCACCGAAATCAGAGGGAGAGCCTTCCATGGGATCTGACTCGTCCTCCCTGCGGTACTCAAGGACATAGTCAACATCTTCTGTCAGCTGGTTTCCGTTGCCGTCATACACCCTCACGTCAGCGTGTATGGGGTTCCCTGTCCACTCATACGAGTACTGATACAGCCATATGTCCGAAATGGTGCTGCTCCCCTTCGACTCCCGCGTGTCGACAGACACATTGAAAGAAGCAGCTCCGTCACTGTAACCCTTCGCCTCAAGGTAGACGACCTGGCCCTCACCGAGGCTGTAATCGATGTTGAAGTTGCTGCCCTCTCCGCCGTCATCGTTGGAGTCCAGCATCTCGCTCAGCGCCTCGTCGGAGTACAGGGTGCCGTACGTATCGTCCGACCCCTCGGTCCAGAAGGAATACGTGTCCTCCGCCGGAGCAACGAACTTGCCCACCCAATTCTCACCAGACTCGAGATCGACGTGCACCGATGTCCCGATCGTCATCTCGTTTACCGTCGCCGCGGCCTCAAGCTCGGGGGCAAGCGGATCCGTTGCGTCTGTCGCGGGCTCGGTTACGGCAGCCTCATCAAGCACTGCGGCGTCCTCAGAAACGTCGGGAGACTCTTCGTCCACAGAATCGGCCTCAGCGGCTATCTCCGCCTCAGCAGCACTCTCCTCCGACGAGTCGTCGGCAAGAGCCTCTTCCTCCAGTGGAGCCTCCTCGGCAGCCACCTCATCACCGGGCGGCGCTTCGACGGCAACCTCGGCCTCTTGCGACGCTGCGCCATCGAGCGCCTCGGCAAGCGCATGCGAAGGCACAAGGCCCATCACAAGCGACGCAGAGACGAGCACTCTCAGGCCCCTCTCCCACCAGCGTGTCATACGAGCTCCTCTCTCTAAAGCAGTCACTAATGCTCCTGAAAACATAACACTGCGGGGTCGGATTCTGCTTCTTCGCAGGAGCAATGTATGGGTTTTTGCCATTACTGGTCGAGAAATCAGCAGGTTTGGGCGGGCGGTATCCAATCGCCGACGGAGTTCTGAGAGGGAAATGCAAGCGACACGATTAGCTTGGGAAACGAATCATCGACTTCTCAAGTCGGCCGATAGCGAGCCACCTCATACATACGTGTCAAGATACTCCCGCTTTGGCTGCAGCACACTTTTGCGGCCTATGAGCGTATTGGCAGCATCCACCGCGGCGTTGTACCGACCAGACAGCTCGCGGCTCATCCCATACGCGTCCACAACCGTCTTCGCATTACGGAAGAACTGCTCGTTATACGGCTGAGCCTCCATGTGCTCGATGAGCGCGAGCCCTCCCCTATGGCTATCGCCCAGGGCGTAGTACGACATCGACGCATAGAGCACGCAATTGTCTGAAGGGTTGTGCGCTTCTTCGTAGGCACGCACCGCTTGGTCATAGTCGCCCTTTGCATAGAGCGCCGCCAGGTACTCATCAAGGGCGCCTTGGTCACCGCGGGTCCATCGGCTGGACTCGAAGAGCTCGATGCACGTGTCGTGCTTGCCCGTTGCGTTTGCGGCGGAGAGAGCTGAGGAGAGAGACCCGCAACGGAAGCCCATGAAACTTGCAGGTAAGCACAGGGCGAGGCACAGCACGCCACCCCAGAGGCCTTTGGCAGGCACAGGGAAAAGACGGAAGCTGGCGGCGCCCTCCCCCACAAGCAAGAGCACCAGCAATACCGCGAGAGAACCAAATTGCAGGTCAAAGTCGATGGCAGCGTGTAGCATGAGCAAGGCAATGGAGCACATCCTTGCGCGCGTCCAGGGAGACTGCCCCTCGCTGCGCAGCGTTGTGAGGCACAGCGCCATGCCTGACGCCAAGAGGATCAACGCAAGCGGCCCCGCATCCACGAGCATCTGCACGTACGAGCTGTGCACGACCGTCGTGTGGTACCACGCGGTCTGGTGGTAGGGATAGAGGTACTGCCAGTTGTCGGGCCCCACGCCAAGTATGGGGCTGGTCAACCAAAGAGATATGCCGTCCCGCATCTGATAGAGACGCTCTGCGAACGTGTAGAGGGCCTCTTGCGCGCGGCCAGGCAGGGCCACGACGGCAACGACTGCCAGAAGGGCAAGCAGCCCGGAGCACAGAACGCAGGCCTGTTTCGCACGTGCGAAGCTGGACAGTCGCCGCTCCCAACGCGAGAACGCAACGCTTAGCCCCACAGCAGGCACGAGTGCCACGGCGCTTGCCGCCGCGCCAGGGCTGATGCGCAAAAGGGCATACAGCCCCACGGCAGCGATCCCCTGGACGAGTGCACTGAGAATCTTGCCCCACTCCCCCGAGCGCGCCGAGGCAGTGCCGACACAGAGAGCCACGAAAGCGGAGCAGAGGATGCCGCCACCAGACTCGGTCAGGAGCAAGGCGGTCGCGGGCAGCAGTGCGCAGGCGCGCATGTGCTCCGCTGGTGACAGCAGGCAAAGGAATGCGCACGCTCCGTACCATGCTGCGGCAGCGTTGGCGTACTGGAAGGTAAACTGCAGGCGCGCCCCCAGCATGCCGCTCGACAAAGGGATGATGTCCGTATACACCAACATGCCCGCCAAAGAGGTGGCCACTCCAACCCATCCCACAGCCGTGAGTAGCGTTTCGTATTCCGCATCATCAAGAGACGCCACGAGGAAGGACATACCGGCGACCGCGAACCATGTCCCCGTTTCTGAGACGGTCGTAAGCGTGATGCCCGAGACCAGCGAACTCAGCATATAGACAAGCGCCACACCGAGAAAGAGCAGAGGGGCCGCTGGAAGAGGCCGGGCACGTCGGGACGCATTCAGCCAACGGTAAGCGCCCAACGCGCAGGCCACCAAGCCAACCGCACAGGTGGCAAGGCCGTAGAAGCCTCCCCACGCCAGCACGAGCGCAAGCACGAGTAACGCAATCACATAAGGCATGAGGCCAACCTCCCACAATGGACGAAACCACACCGAGGATACCTCACGCGGGGGCGAACACGTTCCACGTGGTGAAATGCAGCGGCTTGAGAGGTCGGCGCAGCAGGGGTTTACCTGCTGCGCCAGACGTCCTAGCTAATGAGCACGCCCTTGTCGCTGAAGACGCGTGATACCGTCATTGGCAGCAGCGCCGATCTGTATAGGCCAATCCAATAGACAATGCTTACTGCACCGGCTTCGAATCATGCCCAGCCTAAGGCTCCGAGACTGAAGTGATCTCTGGGTCGATACCGAGCGTAACGACGTCGAGGCCCTCGGGGGCCACGACGCGCTCGAGCGCGCCGCAGCCGCCGGCGAAGCCCTGCGAGTCCCTGAGCGAGGAGAGATCCCAGCCGGAGAGGTCGAGCTCGCGCAGGGACGCGCACCCGTCGAGGAGGCGCGACAGATCATCTGCGCCGGACACGTCGAGCCCGAAGAGGTCCGCGACCTCGAGCTTGTCGAGCCCGGCAAAGGCGCCCGCCAGCGAGCGCGGCGCCCTGACGCCCTCCAAGACCCTGACCTCGCGGACAAGCGGGGCCATCTCGGGGACCAGCCAGCCGTAGGCCTCGGCGGGGTCGGTGCCGTCGGCCGCCTCCTCGGACGCGTCGCTCTCCTCGGGGTCTGCGGGCGCCTCGGCAAGCGTCCCCTCCGGCTCGCCATCGGTGGGTCCGATCACCAGGACGCCTTCGGCGTCCAGCGACCACGCGCAGGTGCCGCACTCGCCGGAGGCTACGGGGTCGAGCTCGGCTTCCGCCTCCACCTCGGGCTCGGCCTCCACCTCGGGCTCGGACTCAGCCGCTAGCTCGGCCTCGGGCTCGGCAGCCGGCTCGGGCTCCGCCTCGGGATCGGCTTTGGCCTCGGTCACGGCCTCGGTTGCGGTCAACTCCTCGGAGTCCACCGCGGCCTCGTCGCTCGGCTCGGGCGCCACCTCGGCGCTGGCGGGCGCGGAGAGCCTGGTCGGCGCGGCGCCGGACACCAGCACGCCCTTGTCAGTAAAGGTGTACGCCTTGCCGTCGATGGTGGCCTCGCCGGTCTGCATCGCACCGCTAGCGCGGAAGTAGTAGGTGTTGCCGTTGATCTTCTGCCAGCCGGTCAGCATGCGGCC
>DJXA01000015.1 GCA_002449555.1 Atopobiaceae bacterium UBA7016
GAGCAGGCCTCCGTCCTGATTGTCCCGGTTGTCCGGGCTGCCCGGGCTGCGCGCGCGGCAGGGGACATATCGGTTGCGCTGAAACCTACTTCTGCAGGCTCCGCTGCGCACGGCGTCGTGCGTCAAGGCGCGGCGCCAGATTCTCGCGATACAGGTTGTCGAGGATGGCGACGGTCGGGATGGCCAAAAGCACGCCAACCGAGCCAAACATACGGCCGCCCACTACGATGCCGATGAGGATGAGGAGGCTCGACACGCCGAGCGACGTGCCGAAGAGCCTGGGCTTGATCACGTATCCGTCCAGCACCTGCAGCACGGCGGTGAAGATGAGGAAGATGATGGTAAAGCGCAGGTCAACCAGCAAGAGGATGAAGCCACCGATCGCCGCGCCGATGAGGGGGCCGAAGGTGGGGGCCAGGTTGGTGACCGCGACCACAAACGAGACCAGGCCGACGTAGGGGATGCCCACCACGGTCATGAAGATGGCGTTCAGGCAGCCGATGATCAGGCTGTCGAGCAGGTTGAAGACGACGTAGCGGTTAAGAATCGAGTCGCAGTGACGCAGGAAGGTGATGGTCCGCTCGTATTGGACCGGCGGAAGAAGCGCGGCAAGCAGGTTCATGCCCTCGTGCTTGAGGCGCACCTTCTCGGACAGGAAGTAGATGGAAAGCAGAAGCGCGATCGCCCACTGAATGATGCTCTTGCCCGCAACCGTCGAGGTCTCCAGGATGAGGTTGGTGTTCTGCCTAAGGAGCGCCGTGGTGTTGGCGACGAGTTTCTCGGGCGAGCCGATGAGCCCCTCAAGGGTGACCTCGACGCCAAACAGCCGGAAGCTCGGAAGCTTGTCCGACGTGGAAGCGACATAGGCGCTCAGGTTGTCGACGAAGGCGGAAATGCCATCGATCAGCTGAGGCACCAGGACGATGATAAGGGCGAACAGAAACGAGAAGAGCGTGACAAAGGCGAGGGTGTTTGAGGCGATGCGCCGGGCGCGCGTAGTTCCGACGCCCTTGAAGATCGTGTTGCGATAGAAGTTTGCCAGGGGGTTTACCAGGTATGCGATGACCGCTGCGAGAAGCACCGGGCTGAAGAAGCCCAGAAAGGTCTGTATGGCCGAATGCAGGACATTCAGGTGCGTCAACACGACGTACACGACCACAGCTATGCTCAGTGCGATTGCCTGAGGAAGCCATCGGTTTGGGTTGAACGGGTTGTTGTCCATCGTGGTCCCTTGCGTTTTGAGTGCTATGCTGGGCGAATTTCGCCATGCATCATCAGGATAGCTGCTTCACGAAGGAGCTGGCACGCGGTTAGCAAGACTTTTTCAATTGTTGCCTACGTGACACCACTATGATTATTGCGGTAGTCGCAATTGGTTCGAAAGGGGTGGTGCGTCATGACGAGAAATGTGGACAGGCGCATCCTATGTGACACGCATACCCATACGTTGTTTTCGCGTCATTCGTACTCGACGGTCGAGGAGTGCGTCCGCGCGGCCGCGGAGCGCGGGCTCGAGCTCTACGGAGCCACCGATCACTATTCCGCAATGCTGTATCCCGAGCACAACGGCCGGCATGACGTACGCGATTTCCAGTTCTTCATGAACTACGAGGTCTGGCCGCGCGAGTGGCACGGCGTGCAGGTGATGCATGGCTGCGAGGCGGACATCGTGGACCTTGAGGGGCACCTGTTTGGGTGGGATGTTCCGGTTACGCACACGCTGGGCGGCGACGTACGCTGGAACGAGACCACGCTCAAGAAGACGGTGTTTCGCGACTGCGACTATGTGGTGGCGAGCGTGCACGGGCAAGACTTTGCCAAGGGCGCCAGCACGGCGCAGGTGACGGAAATGTACATCCGTGCGCTTGACGACCCCAAGGTGCTGATGCTGGGCCATATTGGTCGCACGGGGCTGCCTATTGACGTGGACGCCGTGGTGACGGCGGCGCGCGATAGGGGCAAGCTTATCGAGATTAACGAGACCAGTCTGGGGCGGCCGGGCAATACGGGACGCTGCCGCAACATCGCGGAGCGCTGCGCTGAGCTGGGCTGTTGCGTTGCGGTGAACACGGACGCGCATATTGCTACGGATATCGGCCGCTTTGACCTGTCGATTGCGCTCTTTGACGAGATCGACTTCCCGCAAGAACTGGTGGCTAACCGCGATGCTGCCGCGTTCCGCGCAGCGCTTGTCGCCGCTGGGCTGTGAGACGTTGGGGCTACCCCCAACGTCTCACGCGTTTGCGCAGATGGCGTCGTGCAGAAACTGCGTAGCGCCAGCGCCGCACGCGCTGTCGTAGTAGTCAATAAAGCGCTGGTCAGCAAGGTAGCCCTTGGCCATGCCGCGGTGAGCTTCGGGTGAGTATGCGCCGTCGGGCCAGTGGGCCGCAAGCCAGCGGGCATGCATACGCACCAGTTCGGCCGCCTCGGCGCTGGCGGGGTCACCCGTGGCCATTGCTGCCTTGAGCTGGGCTTTTATCGCTTCCTCAAGCTCCATGATGTCCGTCCACTCCTGCTCGCTCATCCTGGCGAGCTTGCGGTTTGCCTCGTCCACAGCCTTATCGCCATAGCGCGCACGGGCCTCGGCGCCGTAGGTTTTCTCATTCTGGGCGATGGTCTCGGCCTTCAGGCCCTCGAAGCGCTCTTGGTCAGTCATGGTTGCGTCTCCCTTCATGGTGGCAAGCGTCTTCTCCACGGTGGCGATGAGCGTCTCGAGGCGTGCGTGCTCGGAGCGAAGTGCATCGAGGTGCTGCTGAAGCGCGCGGGCGGGGTCGTAGTCGCGCGCGTCCAGAAGCTCGCCAACGGCGTGCAGGTCAAGGCCCATCTGGCGGTAGAGCAGTATCTGCTGCAGGCGCTCGACGTCGGCCGCGCAGTAGCTGCGATACCCGTTGTCGCGACGTTGGGGCACCAAAAGGCCAATCTGGTCATAGTGGTGCAGCGTGCGAACGCTCACCCCGCTGATGCGTGCCAACTGCTTGGGCGTATATCCCTCACGAGCCATGTGCTCACCTCCCGCTGGTAAGCATAAACCCTAACGTAACGTTAGGGTCAAGCGCGCCGCGGGGCCAGAAGGCACTCCTAGAAGTCGCGGCGGGCGTAGATGCGCTCGGAGATGCGCATCGACACCACGTAGAGCACCGCCGTGGCAACGACGATCGCGGCAAAGATTGGGGCAGGGGAGCCAAGCGAGGCCTCCAGGCGCTGCAACGCGTTGCCGAGGCCCATGACCACGTCACGCACGGGACCGACGTTCAGCAACAGGCACAGCATAAACGGCAACGAAAACGTGATGCGGGCCTTGGTCATGCCCACTTTGAACACGTAGGGCATCATGAGTGCCAGGTACGCGAGGGCGATAACGGCGGCGCCAAGAGCTCCGCCGGCAACTTCGAGCACGCCACGCGGCACATTGAGCGCCGCAAAGGCCGAAAGGATGGCGTTGGTCAGCATCCCAACCACCGTGCCCGTCAGCGCGATGGCGAGGCTCGTCAGAACCAGAAACGCATAGCGTTCGCGCACCACCAGGCGCGGTGTCACCGGCAGCGCCAGACGCATCTGCTCCCAGTCGCCCTGCTCGTCGCTGCCAAAGAGGCCGAGCATCGCGTAGAACGACAGCATCGCGGTAAACATGCTTGCTGCCATGACTCCCGGAGCCGCGCTCGCATCGGCGTTGGTCATTCCCACAATGGGGATGACGATGATCATGCAGACACCAAGGTAGCGCACGATCGTGTTGCGCAACAGACACCAGTCGGCATAGAGGAGGGCACGCATCTACCTCACCTCACCCTTCACGAGAAGGACCATGACGTCGTCGATGGACGCGCGGTCGCAGATGTAGTCGGGGTACGCGCGCAGGAAGGCCGCGCGGTCGGGCACGAGCAAGTCGTAGCTCAGGTCGTGGCGCAAGGCCGGCATGTCATGGGCGACGCTGCCGGCGCGCACCGTCTCCAGCTCGGAGGTGCGCAGGTGCGCTACGCCCATGGCGTCCACGTCGTCGCGGCCGCAGTTCAGCACAAGCTGCCCGTTGTCAATCAGCGCCAGGTAGTCGGCCAGGTTGCTCAGGTCGCTCGTGATGTGGCTGGAGATGAGGATGGACCTGCCGCCTGTCTCCATCCACGTGCGGAGCAAGTCGAGCACCTCTTCGCGCACGATGGGATCAAGGCCGGCCGTTGGCTCGTCCATAATGAGCAGGTCAGCGCCAGTGGCGAGCACGCAAGCGAGCTGCAGCTTCATACCCATGCCGCGCGAGAGGTCGCGCACCCGCTTTCCCGCAGCGGACGGAAGGAGGTCCATCTGCGTGGCGAGGCGCTCAAACTCCGACCGGCTGAAACGCGGAAACGCCAGCTCGTAGGTGCGGGCCACGTCGCGTACGGTCATGCCGACGGGATAGGAGGTCACGGCGCTCACGAAGCCCACGCGCTCCTTGAGGGAAGCGAGGGCGGTGTCGGCAAGCGCGGACGTGTTCTGGCCAAACAGCTCGACGGTTCCGCCGTTCAGATGGATGGTGCCGAGGATGCCCTTCATGAGCGTAGTCTTGCCGGCGCCGTTTTGGCCGATGAGGCCCACGACCGAATCTCGGGGGATGCCAAGGCTTACCGGACCCAGGCGAAAGCCGTCATAGTGCTTCTGTACGTCAATAAGCCGCAGGTTGCAGGGCATATCCTGAAGATCAAGGGCAGGGAGCGACGCAAACGCGGTGGTCATTTCTCCTCATCCTCCAGTTGCAGGTCGAGCATCTCGCGCAGCTCTTGCGCGGTGATGCCGGCCGTACGTGCGTCGGCCACGGCCTTGGCGAGCGATGCCTCCACCATGCGCAGGCGCTCTTCGCGGAGCAGCTCCAGGTTGTCTCCGGCCACGAAGCATCCCTTGCCGGGGACGGTGTGGATGAAGCCTTGGGCCTCCAGGTCTTGGTAGGCGCGCTTGGTGGTGATGGCGCTGATGCGCAGCTGCGTGGCGAGCGAGCGAATGGAGGGCAGCTGCTCTCCGGTGGCGAGCTCGCCCGTCATGATGGCTGCGCGGATCTGTGAGGCGATCTGCTCGTAGATGGGCTTGTCCGACGAGTTGGATACAACGATTTCCATGGGTGGTACCTCCCGTATCTACTGTATATACCGTACATACACGGTTGTCAAGTGAAATTGCAGTGCACCACAAGGGTCCGACCCTCCTGGTGCAGTTATTGCAATATTGATGCAACTGCACCACAAGGGTCCGACCCTTGTGGTGCAGTTTGGTACGGAGGAGAAAGGATGAAGAAAAGCGCTGGTAGCTGCATTAGGCAAGCTTTCCGATGTGAATCCGGCCAAGCGGCCGAGGCCTGACGACGGTAGACTCCACATCCACCATTGTCTTACCCAGATAGGAGGCCGCTATGGCAAAGGTGCGGGAGATGTCAGAGACTAGCTACTATCACATAACCGTGCGTGGCGTTGGGCAGATGCCCATTTTTGAGGATGACGAAGACAGGCTCTTCTATCTTCGACTCCTCGCAAAGCTCCGTACCGAAGAACGGGTGCGTATCATTGCGTGGACGCTTATGGGAAACCACGTGCATCTCGTGGTCGACATGACACGAGACGAGATGCCCACCAGGCTTATGAGGCGCCTAGATACCACATACGCCATGTACTTCCAGAAGAAGACCGAGCATGTGGGTCATGTGTTCCAGAGAGACTATTGGAGCGGGCCCATAACGACCGACGAGCAGCTTATCGCGACCGTCGACTACGTTCACCGGAATCCAGAGCGCGCTCGCATTTCGAGTAAAGAGGATTATCGATGGAGTAGCTATCGAGAGTATGTCGGCAGTCCTTGGCTGACCGATACAAGCACCGTTCTCGAACTCTTCGGAGACGTCGGTGAATTCGCTGCATATCGAGGGAGCGCTGACAACGTAGTGAGGTGCATCGGGCGCGTTGTGGTTGAGGATGACCAAGCGCTGAGGATAGCGCTTGACGCTACGGGGACGAAGACGGCAGGTGAGCTGCGCTCCTTGGGTAGGAGCGCGTTGAGGGAGGCATGTAAGGCACTTCGGAGCGTCGGGGTGAGCGAGCGACAGTCGGCGCGAGCGCTTGGTATCGGGAGAAGGGCCGTGCATCGATTGTTGAACTAACGAGCCAAAGGGTCCGACCCTCGTGGTGCAGTGCACCACGAGGGTCGGACCCTTTGGCTCGCTTCTGGCAGCGTTACGCGATGGACCTCGCGGCGTCGTAGCCGCCGGTCACGGCCTCCTGAATGCGGCCGACCGAGGTGGAGTCGCCCGCCTCGACAACCGGAATGCCCAGCTCAGCGGCCCAGGACGGCGCGGCCGTCGGCCTCATGCCCAGCGAGAGCACCAGGTGGTCGAAGCTCACGTTCACCTGCTCGCCGTCGGCCTTCTCAAACGTCGCCACGTTGCCCTCAACGCCCAGCAGCTTGTGGCCGGGGTTGAGCGTGGTGTCGGTCTGGCCCAGGCGGCTCATGATGTCGATCATATTCTGGAAGAAGATGCCGGGACCAATCTGGTCGACCATCTCGTACAGGTCAACGTGGCAGTCCTGCTTGGACGACAGCATCTCGGCAACCTCGATACCCGTCATGCCAGAGCCAACCACCACCACGTGCTCGCCGGCGAGCGGCGGCTCGGCCATGATGGCCTCGGGCGGGGTCAGCACCAGCTCGCTGTCCAGGCCGGCAATGCTGCGCGGCTTGACGGGCACAGAGCCCGCGGCCCAAATGACGGCCACCGGCGCCTCGGCCTTGATGAGCTCGGCCGTGGCCTCAACGCCAGTACGAATCTCAACCGGCAGGTCGGCCAGTGCGGCCTCGTAGTAGCGAATCAGCCAGTCAAGGCGCCACTTCTTGGGCGGCTTGGCGGCAAAGACCAGCTGGCCACCCACTTCGGCAGCCTTCTCAAGAACCACCACGCTAAACCCGCGCAGTCCCAGCACGCGCGCGGCCTCGAGCCCTGCCGGGCCGGAGCCCACCACAACCACCTTGCGACCCTCGCCGTCCTTGGCGAGCGGCGCGAGGTCGCACTCGCGGCCAGCCTCGGGGTTGACGGAGCATACCATCGGGCTGAACGGATCCTCGTGTGCGGCCATCAGGCTCTCGATGCAGCGCATACAGCTGATGCACGGGCGGATGAGCTTGTCGGCGCCCTCGCGCACCTTGTTGCCCCAATCAGGGTCGGCGAAGAACTGACGCGCAGAGCCCACCATGGCCACGCCGCCGTCAACCAGGTCCATGGCCGTCTCAGGATGGCGCACCACCGAGCACGCGATCACGGGGATGTTGACCGCAGCGGCGATGGTCTTGCCGTTGACGCTCTTCCAGCCCTCGTCAAAGCCCACGGGCTCCCAAGCCCAGTTCATGGTCTCGTAGTTGCCGGCCGAGACGTCGATGGCGTCGGCGCCCCACTGCTCGAAGAGCTTGCAGAACTCGACGGCCATGTCCAGCGTGATGCCGTCCTCGATGCCCAGCATGCGCATATACTCGTCGGCGGTCAGGCGCACGATGATGGGGAAGTCGGGGCTGGTGCGCTCGCGAATGCCCTGGATGATGCGACGCACGATCTCGGCGCGGTTCTCAAGGCTGCCGCCAAACTCGTCGTCGCGATGGTTGGTGTACGGCGAGAGGAACTGGCAGAGCAGATAGCCGTGGGCGCAGTGCAGCTCGACGGCGTCGGCGCCCGACTTCCACACGCGCACGCCAGCCGTGATGAAGTCCTCGATGACGCCCAGCACCTCGTCGTGCTCAAGCGTGCGGGTCGGCGCGTTGGTGAGCTTGCTCGGCTGGCCCGAAGGGCTCACGGTGATGTTGTCCTCGCACAGCGGCGGAACGCCCTGGCAGCCGGGGTGATAGATCTCTACGGCAAACTTGGCGCCGGTTGCCTGCACGGCCTTGGCCATCTCGGCAAAGCTGGGGATGGCCTCGTCGTTGTCGATGAGCAGGTTGCGTGCGTCGCCGCGGCCGTGCACGCGGTTGACCGAGCAGATCTCGGTGATGACCAGGCCGCAGCCACCTGCGCCGCGCGCGGCGTAGAAGTCGCAGTCACGCTTGCTGGCCTTGCCGTCCAGCTCCGCGTAGTAGTTTCCCATCGGCTCAAACACCAGGCGGTTGGGAACCACCATCTTGTTGATGGTGACGGGCTCAAAAAGCTTCTCGTACATAGCCTCTCCTAACGACAGAATTGTCGATACCTCCAGTTCATCATGCGACGGTGGGGAAGAGGAGGCTATGCCTTTTCGGGAAGCGGCAGGCGGACCAGAAGGTCCGACCCTCTGGTC
Organism: Atopobiaceae bacterium UBA7016; assembly: GCA_002449555.1. Lineage (GTDB taxonomy): Bacteria > Actinomycetota > Coriobacteriia > Coriobacteriales > Atopobiaceae > UBA1367. Next base: position 8,271 of record DJXA01000015.1, read on the forward strand.
CCGGTGGTTTACAGATTGATGGTGAGCTCGACGGGGCAGTGGTCGCTGCCAAACACCTCGTTCAGGATGGCGGCGCCGGTCACACGGTCTGCGATGGAGTTGCTCACCAAGAAGTAGTCGATGCGCCAGCCGGCGTTGTTGGCCCGCGCGCGGAAGCGGTAGCTCCACCAGCTGTAGGCGCCGGTCAGCTCGGGGAAGCGTGCGCGGAAGGTGTCGGTGAAGCCGGAGTCAAGAAGCTTAGTGAAGCTCTCGCGTTCTTCGTCAGAGAAGCCCGCGTTGCCGCGGTTGGGACCAGGGTTCTTCAGGTCGATCTCCTCATGCGCAACGTTGAAGTCTCCGCAGGTCACCACGGGCTTTGTGGCGGCAAGCTCGCCCAGAAACTCGCGGTAGCGCTCGTCCCATACCAGGCGCTCGTCAATGCGCGCCAGCCCGTCCTTCGCGTTGGGCGTGTACACGTTCACAAACCAGTATGTGGGAAACTCCAGCGCGCACACGCGCCCCTCGTCGTCGGCGCACTCACAGCCAATCTGGCGAACTACCTGCAGCGGCTCTTCCTTAGAGAACACTGCGGTGCCCGAATAGCCCTTGCGGTCCGCATAGTTCCAGGTCTGCACGTAGCCAGGTAGGTCAAGCTTCAGCTGGCCCTCCTGCATCTTGGTCTCCTGGATGGCAAAGACGTCAGCGTCAAGGGTCTGGAAGATCTCGACAAAGCTGGGATCCTTCTTCATGACCGCACGCAGCCCGTTGACGTTCCAAGA
>DJXA01000124.1:0-1427 GCA_002449555.1 Atopobiaceae bacterium UBA7016
TGACCACGCCGGACCCACTCACCGCCGGAGTCAAGATGATAGAAGAGCATCTCATAGACCCAGCCGATGACCGCAGACCCCACCATCACGAGGACAAGAAGCGCGGCGAGGCCCATCCAAGACAAGTCGAGGTCGCGACGAATCGTGTCAAAGAACGTCAGCATAGCGAGCTCCCCAAGAGACGGACCGCAAGACGGCTTGCCCTGATGATATGCCCTTCTACCAGCGATGGCCAGAGGCCCTCCGGCATGCGTGTACCACGGCGCGCCTAGCCCCTCCACAAATGTTACGATGCCCCACCCGGCCTGTTACGACTGAGAAACCGCGGGGACCGGTGCATTATCCTCCTTCTATCAACTTTGCTGACGAGAGGGAGGCTCTCATGAAGATTGCCATCGCAGGATATGGAAACCTGGGCCGCGGCGTTGAGGCTGCCGTCACCAACGCCCCCGACATGGACCTTGTTGCCATCTTCACCCGCCGCGACCCGGCAAGCGTGAAGGTTGCCACCGACACCCCCGTGTACGCCTGGACACAGATGGCCGAGATGCGCGACCAGATTGACGTCGTCGTCATCTGCGGCGGCAGCGCCACCGACCTGCCCGAGCAGACCCCGCAGCTGGCCAAGCTCTTCACCGTGGTGGACAGCTTTGACACGCATGCCCACATCCCCACGCACTTTGCCAACGTTGACGCAGCCGCCCGCGAAGCCGGCACCATCGGCGTCATCAGCTGCGGCTGGGATCCCGGCCTGTTCTCGCTCGCCCGCCTGTACGCCAGCGCGGCACTGCCCAACGGCGCGGACTACACCTTCTGGGGCCGCGGCGTAAGCCAGGGCCACTCCGACGCCATCCGCCGCATCCCCGGCGTTGCCGACGCGCGCCAGTACACCGTGCCCGTGCCTGAGGCCGTAGAGGCCGCCCGCTCGGGCGAGAACCCTGAGCTCACCACCCGCCAGAAGCACACGCGCGAGTGCTTTGTGGTTGCCGAGGAGGGCGCTGACTTGGCCGCCATTAAAGAGGCCATCGTCACCATGCCCAATTACTTCAGCGACTATGACACCACGGTGACCTTCATCTCGCAGGAGGAGCTTAACGCCAATCACGCCGGCCTCCCCCACGGTGGCACCGTCATCCGCAGCGGCCGCACTGGCCTTGACAACGAGTTTGGCGACACGGTGGAGTTCTCGCTCTCGCTCGACTCCAACCCGTACTTCACGGGCAGCGTGCTTGCCAGCGTGGCCCGCGCCGCGTACCGTATGAGCAAGGATGGCCAAGTTGGTGCCCGCACCATGTTTGACATCCCGCCCGCACTGCTCTCTCCCCTCTCTGGTGAGGAGCTCCGCGCCCACCTGATGTAAGCCCACGCCGCAACTTCGGGTCAGGGCGAAAGTTGCATTGCGCGCAATGCAACTTTCGCCCTGACCC
>DJXA01000124.1:1494-3813 GCA_002449555.1 Atopobiaceae bacterium UBA7016
AACTTTCGCCCTGACCCGAAGTTGCCAACCCTAGAGGAGCTGGCATGCTGTACGACAACCTCTCTGTGAACGAGTCTGGCCACCTTACCATCGCGGGTTTTGACGCCTGCGAGCTTGCCGAGATGTATGGCACGCCGCTCTACGTTCTCGACGAGGACCATGTTCGCGAGAAGTGCCGCACCTACGTCAACGCCATGCGCGCTTCGTTCCCCGAAGGATCCATGCCGCTCTACGCGGGCAAGGCGCTCTGCTTCAAGGGCATCTACCCCATCGTCCAGAGCGAGAGCATGGGGGCCGATGTGGTCTCGGCTGGAGAGATTGCCACCGCGCTGGCGGCCAGCTTCCCCGCCAGCCTCCTCTACTTTCATGGCTCCAACAAGACCGATGCCGAGATTGCCTATGGCGTCGAGCAGGGCGTCGGCCACTTTGTGGTAGACAATCTCGACGAGCTGGCCACGCTCTCGCGTGAGGCCGTCGCGCGCGGCATCACCCAGAAGGTGCTCCTGCGCATCACCGTGGGCCTTGACCCGCACACGCTCGCCGCCATCAACACCGGCAAGGTAGACTCGCAGTTTGGCATGCCCATCGAGACCGGCCAGGCGCTGAGCTTTGTGCGCACGGCGCTTGCCACCGAAGGCATCGAGGTGGAGGGCTTCCACAGCCACATCGGCAGCCAGATCTTTGAGGCGAGCTCATTCTGCGACCAGGTTGACCGCCTCCTTGCCTTTGCCTGTGACGTCCGCGATGAGCTGGGCTTTATTGCCCAGACGTTCAACTTGGGCGGCGGCTTTGCCGTGCCCTATGTGGAAAGCGACCCCAAGGTGGACATCGCCGCCAACATCGCCGCCATCGCCCAGCATCTGGACGAGGGCTGCGCCGCAGCCAACTATCCAAAGCCGCGCATCCTCATGGAGCCGGGCCGCTCCATCGTGGCTGACGCCTGCACCACGCTCTACTCGGCTGGCCGCATCAAGACCATCGAGGGCTACCGCAGCTACGTGATGGTTGACGGCGGCATGACGGACAACCCGCGCTACGCCCTGTACAAGAGCGCCTACACCGTGCTGAACGCCAGCCGCGCGGATGCCCCCGCAGACTTCGAGTGCACCATCGCGGGCCGCTGCTGCGAGAGCGGCGACCGCATCGCCGAGAACACCTGCATCGCAAAACCCGAGCACGGCGACGTCATCGCCGTGCTGACCACGGGTGCGTACAACTTTGCGATGTCGATGAACTACAACCGGGTGATGCGTCCTGCTCTCATCATGCTGCACAACGGCGAGGCACGCGTGGCCATCCGTCGCCAGACCGTGGATGACCTGCTCGCGCTAGAGGCTTAGAGGAGTAGTCACAGCCCGCCTTTGAGAAAAGCGCTAGTGCCATTTGCTCTTACGCAATGCATGTCCTGTATTACCATATCTGCAAGTAGGCAACGCATGATATGGGGAGGACGCATGCTAGAGAAGGTCACGGCCGTCATCGCCGACGTGGACGGCACCATCAACATAAAGGGCTCCAAGCCCATGCCGCACACCCTTGCGGCGCTTAACCGTCTGCATGAGCAGGGCATTCTGTTTGGCACCGCCTCGGGCCGCCCGCTCGACCATCGCTCGCTCGATAAGGCACACGAGTGGGGCCTCAACTTTGACTTCGACCTCGCCATTGGCATGAACGGCGGCGACGTGTGGGACAAGGACCACGAGGGCATCGAGCACATCATGATGCTGAGCAAGGACTACATCCAAGAGATCTGCGAGTTCATGTGGCCGCTCAACTGTAACGTCATCGTCTATGAGAACGCCTACGATCATGTGCTGGTGAAGCGTCGTGACGAGCGCCTCGAGCAGAGCATCTACCGCAACGGCTCCATCGTAGAGCTCGCCACCCCCGCCATCATGGCTGCGAAGGACACTGGCAAGATCGAGATCCAGTACGACGGAGACAACCCCGCACTGGTTGAGGAGATCGAGGCCGTGGTCTCAGCCCACCAGTCCCCCAACTGGGCAGACGTGCGCACCTTCAAGGGCACGGTCGAGTTCATGACGCCGGGTCTGGACAAGGGCGTGGGCCTGCGTCGCTACGCCGAGCGCAACAACATCCCGCTTGACCAGATTATCGCCGTGGGCGACATGGACAACGACGTCGCCATGATTGCCGCCGCCGGCTGGGGCGTTGCCATGGCTAACGGCTGCGCCGACGCAAAGGCCGTCGCCAAGGCCATCACCGAGTTCCCCGTCACCGAGGACGGCCTCGGCCTCTATCTGGAGAAGTACGTCCTTTCATAACACTCCTGCACCCGGACAATCAGGACGGAGGCTT
>DJXA01000124.1:3902-9784 GCA_002449555.1 Atopobiaceae bacterium UBA7016
AAGCCTCCGTCCTGATTGTCCGGGCAAAAAAGGGAGAGGGGCTGGCAGCTGTGCCAGCCCCTCTCCCTTAAAGGGAAGGAAGTGCTACGGTTTCTGGAGTTATGCGGCAGCCTGCTCGGCCTCGTAGAGCTCGTTGTCCACGGAGCGGGCAAACGGCAGATAGATGAAGAACGAAGCGGCCAGGCAGACGACCTGCCAGAGGGCACCCTGCCATCCGCAGCAGATGAAGCCGGAGATGATGGGAGGCGTGGTCCACGGCACGGTGACGCCAGTGGTGTAAGGAATGAAGCCGATGGCCGTCATCACATAGGCGGAGAGGTTGGAGAACAGCGGCGCCAGAACGAACGGGATGAAGAGCTTCGGGTTCATGACGATGGGGGTACCGAAGAGGATCGGCTCGTTGATGTTGAAGATGCCGCAGCCGACGCCGAGCTTGCCGACGGTCTTGAACTGCTCGGACTTGGCGAAGAAGACCATGTAGATGACCATGCCGATGGTGATGCCGGAGCCGGTGATGGCGTGGAAGCAGGTGCGCCAGGGGTTGGTGAAGATGTGAGCACCGTTAGCACCCATAGCGGCGATCGCCTGCGCGCGGGTCATGCCCTCAGCGGTGAGCTTGTCGAAGATCTCCTGGTTGATGAGCATGTTGGAGGTGGCGATGGGGTCGGCGACGGAGTTGACGACGGTGGCGCCGTGGACGCCGAACCACCACAGGAACGGCACGAGGCCCTCGAGGATGGCGACGCCGACGAAGGTGTCGCCGAGGCTCTGCAGCGGGGCCTGCAGGAACTTGTAGATGAGCTCGATGGGGGTGCCGCCGGAGACGAGCAGGCAGACGTGGTAGATCAGGATGCCGCCGGTGAGGATGGCGGCGGCGGGGATGAGGCCCGTGAAGGCGGCGGCGACGCCGTCGGGCACGCCGTCCGGCATCTTGATGCGGATGTCCCTCTTGAGGAACCAGCTGTAGGCGATACCGGTGAGCAGGCCGGCGATGATGCCGCCGATCATGCCCTGGCCGGCGAGCCAGGTCTTGTTGAGGCCGGCGACGGAGGTGACGGCGTTGCCCTCGGCGTCGAGCAGATCGACGCTGACGGTCGAGGGGATGAAGATCAGGAACAGGGCGATGGCAATGATGCCAGCGGACAGCGGCTCATAGCCGTCGTTCTTCGCCCACTGGTAGGCGATGCCCAGCGCCGCGATGAGGGCGACGATCTGGAACGAGGAGGTGTAGCCCTGGCGGAGGGCGGGCACGAAGCCGGTGGCGGTGACCATGTCGGCCAGGGACTGCACGGGCAGCTGGAACAGCAGCAGGTAGACGGCGCCGACGATGATCAGCGGCATGGAGTAGACGAGGCCGTCCTTGATGGCGCGGATCGGCTTGGTGTTGACGAACCACATGACGGCGGGCAGTACGGTGTTACCGAAGAACTCTTGCATGTGTTTCCCCTTCCTTTGTTGCTTGACTATCTTCCTTCCCAGCGGCGCTTACGCGCCAACAATCGCATCATGAGGCGGCACAAGGGCCAACGTTGGTATGCGTATAGCAAAGCATATAATGAATTTGTCAATTATGTGATGATAAAGTGTCAGAAATCTGATGAATGGCGCAAATTGTCAACGTTGTGCACGAGAGTCTTTACCGAAACGAAATGCGGGAAGCAACTCTCGGAGTTGCTTCCCGCCTCACGCCAATACGTAACACTTCTCCATCAAATGTGTTCCTGCACGAACGAATCAACGATCGTCAGCACCTGCTCAGTCCAAAACTCTGGGCCGCCATGGTCTGCCCCACGCAGCAGATAGAGCCGAGCCTCATGCCCCGTCTCGCGTAGACGCCGGTAGAGGTTCACGCTGCAGCGTGTGTTGACGGTACGGTCCTTGGTGCCGTGCATGATGAGCATGGGCGCGATCTTCGTCTCGTCATCGATATTGCAGGCAACCGTCAGCAGCTCACGGGACTCTCTGTCCTTGTTGAGGTCGACGCCGCCCATGATCATGCCCTCGGGTGACTCCGGCTCGTTATGGTTGGGCGTGGAGGGGTTGGCGTCCTCAAACGTGAAGTCCGTCGAGCCATAGTAGTTGACGATGCAGCTCACCTCACCCGATACCCCAGGAAACAGGTTGTACTCCGTGTCGTCGTCGTGCAGGATGCCCACATAGCTGGCCGTATGGCCGCCCGAAGAGTCGCCCATCACCGCAACGCGCGTGGCGTCCACCGCATACTCGTCCGCATGTACCCGCATGAAACGGATGGCGTTGCGCGCGTCACGCACGGGGTCGGGGAAGACGCCGATGCCGCTCTCACGATACTGCACGATGGCCACCACGTAGCCCTTCGCCGCGAGCCGCGCGATGAAGGGCAGGTTGGCATACACATGCTGCGTCATCCAGGCAGAGCCCTGGACGTACACCACACAGGGATACTTCTGTGACGCCGGCCTCCCCTCCCGCGGAGCCTTGGCGTTTCTGCTGGTGGGAATCAGAATCTGCAGCACGCGTGACACACCGTCGATGTACTCGTACTCCACGTTGGGCACGTACATCACGCCCACCTCGTCACCGGTAGTGTCCAGCCACGCGACTCCGTCGACGTCCTCGTCAAACGCCGGAAACTCGTCGTACTCCCATGCCTTCAGTTCCATATGCGCTCCTCCTCTCGCACTTTACGTACGCATGACATCATACGGGAGACGGCCGCCGGTGCGGTATGCTCAACCCTGTCAACGGCCACACCCAGCGCAGGGGAGACGCCATGCTCATCCGCACCTCCACCACCCAGGACCTTGAACGCATCATGCAGATCTACGCCCGCGCACGCTCCTTTATGGCCGAGACCGGCAACCCCAACCAATGGGGCCCCAACCAGTGGCCGCCACAAAGCCTTATCGAGCAGGACATCGCGACCGGCAAGGGACACGTCTGCGAGCACGAAGGCCGCGTGGTGGGCGTCTTCTTCTTTGACCAGGGGTCGCACATAGAGCCCACGTACGACCAGATTGATGACGGCGCCTGGATTGGCGACGAGACCTATGGCGTGGTGCATCGCATCGCTGCGGATGGCACCGTTAAGGGTACAGGCCAGTTCTGCCTAGAGTGGGCCTTTGCCCAGTGCGGCCACCTGCGCATCGACACGCACCAAGACAACAAGGTCATGCAAAACCTGCTGCGCAAGCTGGGCTTTGTTCACTGCGGCACCATCTACGTGCACGAAGACAACGACCCTCGCCTTGCCTTTGAGAAACTCTCATAGACCGATCGGGTCCTGCAACACCAACGGCTCTTTGGTAACCAACCGCCGAAACTTGTCATTTACAACTGGTTAAACGCACCTTGTCACATAGGATAGTGTTACAAATGCACATCTTACGGGGAAGCGGTGACCATGAAACACAACAAGGCAACCAGTTTGCTCACGTTCGTCATTATTCTTTTGACATTGCTTGCCCTTGGGGCATGCGGGTCACCTAAGACCTTGCCCGACGATCCCTATGAACCTGTCGCGTACCGGCTCTATCCCGCGCCGGAGGGTGGCTATGTGGGCGACACCATGCCTTTCGTGACCGACGAGGGAGAGCTTGAGCTCTACTACCTCTACGAGACCGACCACAATGGCCAGGCCTACCACCCCGTCTATAAGTACTCCACCACCGACCTCTGCGGATATGAGGACCATGGCATGGTCATGAACTTTGGCCTGATGTCAGACCCCGACCCCGCAATTGGAACGGGCTCTGTTCTGAAGGGTCAAGATGGCCTCTACCACCTCTTCTATACGGGCCACAACGACACGGGCAACAACGGCATGGGCAAGGAATGCGTAATGCATGCCACCAGCACCGACCGCGAGACGTGGACCAAGCAGCCCGATGACACCTTCTATGCGCCGGAGGGCTATTCGAAGGACGACTTCCGCGATCCCGAGGTGTTCTGGGTCGAGGAGGAAGGATGCTACTGGATGCTCCTCGCCGCGCGCAGCAACACGCAGGGCGGCGTCGTGGCCAAGTTCACCTCCCCCGACCTCAAGAGCTGGGAGCTTGCCGACCCGTTGTACGCCCCCATGGACCAGTACATGCTTGAGTGCCCTGACCTCTTCCAGATGGGTGGCACGTGGTATCTCACCTACAGCTGGGACTGCGTGACCTACTACGCAATGGCCAACTCCATGAACGGCCCCTTTGTGGCGCCCGCCTACGACGTGCTGGACGGCAACAACTTCGTGTTCTATGCAGCGAAGACGGCCGAGCTTGCGGGGGCACGCTACCTCTGCGGCTGGGTTGGCCGCGCTGCTCTGACCTCGGACTCCGGCATCTATCAGTGGGCAGGCAACCTCCTCAACCATCAGCTGGTGCAGCATGACGACGGCACCCTAGGCGTGCGCGAGCCCGAGACGTTTGCCAACTACTTCACGCAGGAGCAGCCGTTCCGCGCGGTGAAGAAGGAAGGCGGCGTCAAGATCAAGGACAACACCATCACGCTCAAGGCCGACGCGGACTCCTATGCGCTTGCGGATATGGGAACGCGGCCAGCGACCATGATGCTTGAGTGTGACGTGACATTTGACGAGGGCGGATGCGCGGGCTTCTCCTTCGGCGGTAGCGAGGCTGACGAAACGTGGACCGAGCTCTGCCTGGACGCTCGCACGGGCATGCTGCACTACGAGGGGTACTACATCGATCAGATCAGGGAGTTTGATCCCGCGATGTTCACGCTCTTCGACTTCTCTCAGAAGACGACCCACCATGTGAAGCTCGTCTGCGAGAACGAGATCGTGGTCATGTACGTCGACGACGTGAAGGCCCTGAGCTCCCGCATCGCGCATTCCATTGACGGCGCGCATATCGGCGTCTTTGCCGATGGGTGCAACGCTGAGTTCAGCAACATCAGCATGAGGTGCCCGGAGTAGACCTTACGACTGCGCGTGCCCGGCACGGCTGGGCACGCGAGAACTCGAGGGCTATTCAAGCGGAGCTTCGGTGACAGCCACTTCGGTAACGGGCCGCTTCCAGCCAGGGTTCACCTCGTGCGTGCAGTCGGCAAGGTAGCCGCGCTCAGAGATGGCGCTCGTCACCGCGTCCATCGAGCGCACGGCGTACTCGATGTCAGAGATGAAGATGCGGATCGATGCCCTGGTGCCAAAGGCGCTCGAGCCCATAAACATGACTTGGGGCATGAAGCCGGGGGCAATCCAGCCGTTTTGCGTCAGCACACGGGCCGCGATGGCCTCGATGTCGGTCTTGACCAAAGGAAGGCTCACGCCCGGCACGATGTCGCACTCAAACATGTGGCGGCAGGCCATGCGACCGGACAGGCGCATGAAGTTATCGCCCATCAGTTTCGAGTTGGGGATGACGTGCGGAATGCCGTCGCGGTCCCTCAGCGTGATTTGATGCCAGTTGATGTCCATGACCTCGCCGCGATGGTCTCCCATGATGACTTGGTCGCCAACCGAAACGATGTCGCCTGCCACGATAAGCATGCCTGCGACCACGCTTTTGATGAGGTCCTGCAAACCCAGCGAGACCACAAGCGTGGTGACCCCAAGCGCTTGGACAACGCCACTCATCTGTATCTCGAAGACGCCCTCACCCAAGAAGAACACCACGAGGATGGCGATGACCGCGCGCACGATGTTGGTGACCAGCGAGATGGCCCCGATGCTTGACCCCTTGAGATGCATGCGCAGCAGATGGTTGAGCACATGGCCGCCAATCATGGCACCAACGATGGTTAGGAAGGCCACTGCTATGTCAACGGGCAGTTCGCCGAAGGTCTGCCTGAGTGAATCAAACGCTGATAGGACCACGAATTGGCTGTGCATGACGCTCCTTGTGACCACGAAAGACAAGCTGCTACTCCCATTGTATCGGTAGGTGCAAGATTGA
>DJXA01000124.1:9911-10699 GCA_002449555.1 Atopobiaceae bacterium UBA7016
GTATCATAGGCATAACGTCATCAAACGACTAGAGGAGGACTCATGGGTAAGCTGCTTCTAACGGGCGTCGACGGCAATCTGGGTGGAGAGGCCGCGCGCATTCTGCTTGAGCTCGCACCGCATGACCAGCTCATCTTCTGCGGCTACAGCGAGGCTTCGCTCGCTCCGTATGCCGCGATGGGCATCGACACGCGCGTGACCGACTTCAACAACGCCGATGGCCTTGCCGAAGCCTTCGCGGGCGCCGAGCGTCTGGCGCTTATCTCCATGCCGTTTGTGGGCGCAAAGCGTCAGGCCGCTCACAAGAATGCCGTCGACGCCGCCAAGGCCGCAGGCGTCAAGCAGATCATCTACACCAGCTTGGTCAACGCCGACGACCCCACCAACCCCTCCGTGGAGAAGAAGGACCACATCTACACCGAGGAGTACATCAAGAGCCAGGGCCTGGACTACATCTTCATGCGCAACAGCCAGTACGCCGAGGCCATGATCACCAACTACTACACCTACGTGAAGACCACCGGCGTCCTCACCAACTCGCAGGGTGACGGCCTCATGGCCTACATCTCGCGCAAGGACTGCGCCAAGGCCGTGGCGTACGCGCTCTTCCGCGGCGCTGAGTATCACGAGGTCGCACTTGACATCAACGGCCCCGAGCTCATGACCATCAGCAAGTTCATCGAGATTGGCAACGAGGCCACGGGCAACCACGTCACCTATCAGGAAGTCACAGACGAGGAGAACTACCAGATCTTTGACGCCATGGGCGTGCCTCGCACCACCGACGG
>DJXA01000124.1:10897-13540 GCA_002449555.1 Atopobiaceae bacterium UBA7016
GGCGACGACCCCATCACGGTCAAGTACATGTTTGAGCACTCTGACGAGTTCCAGATCGGCGAGCGTCACTCCAAGGATAAGTAGTCACTGCGGAGCATTGCATCACACGAGACGGCAACTCAGGGTCATTCCTGGGTTGCCGTTTCTTGACCGAGGGTGAGGTAACGAGCGGGGACGCGGTCTGCAAGCCACGTGCTGTCGTTGCCGCAATAGAACTGGATGCCCTCGCGTGCGGCACGCTCGGCATCCACGGTGAGAATGACCGTCTTACCGCCGTGGCGTCTTCCCACTGCCCAAGCGGTCTCAACATCCGTGGAAAGATGGACTACCTGGCGGTCCATGGGGAGCAGGCCTTCATCTAAGATCGAGTCCAAGAACCGCTGAGACGTGCCGTGATAGAGCACGGCTGGCGGCTCTGCGGGAACATACGCCTCGTCAAGGGCAATGGAATGTCCGTAGCGAGCCCTGATTCGCCCATCCTCCACGGCAAAGCGCTGCTTTGAGCCATGTTCGACCACCTGCATGATGTCCGCTTCGGTCAGCGCGCGCGGCCAGCCGCCGCGACGATTGAGGGCGTTCATCAGTTCGTCAAGGCCAACGCTGCCGTCAGGCGCCAGCCTGATGCCCAGCCGCTCTGGTTGGTGTCGAAGTGCCTTGGACATCGCCTTGCTCAGGCTGACGTAGTTGAGCTTAGGCGCGCCTTCCAGCTGTTCGGGCATCGGGCGTCCCCCGCGCCTCATTTCAGCTCCTCCTCGGACTCCCTCACAAGGTCAAACAGGGTTCGTATGCGCTCTGGCGCATCGGCACGCATGCATAGGTAGAAGGTTACGTGCGCCTCGGGATCCGTGATGGGAACGGCACGGCGAGATTCGTGGCGACTGGTGTTTTCCGGCACGTTGGTGGTAAAGGTCAGCAGGTTGGATGTCTGCACCTGCTGCAAGAAGATGGTGCGGTCCGGCTGCACGACAAACTGCGCGAACGGCATCATGCGCACGTGGACGTCATGCCAAAAGCCAATGCCCCCATAGACCAAGAAGGTGAGGCCGTCGAGCTCAGCAAAAGAGATCGACTCGCGGTCGTGCAGCACATGACCCTCGGGTACGTTGGCATAGAGGTCCTCACACATGAAGCGCCTTGCGCTTATGGTGGGAAGCTGCGGCCTCTGCGCCGTGATTGCCAGGTCGCAGGTGCCGTTGAGCAACCGCGATTCCACGTCTCGTTCAGAGGCGATGTCGGGCTCCACAATGGTGGTGGGATACTGTTCCAGCACCAGCGAACTCAGACGCCAGGTAGGGGCGGGAGCGACGCTAGCAACGCGCACGGTCCGTTCGCGCTTGGCAAGCGCGGCGAAGGCATCGCGCAAGCGACGCTCCTCAGCCAGGATGACCCGCGCGTGCTCGAGGGCGATCTGTCCGGAGGCATTGATTTGCATCGAGTTGCGCGTACGGTCAAAGAGTGGCTGACCGAGGTCGTCCTCAAGGCGCTTAAGCGAGCGCGAGAGCGCCGACTGCGAGAGGTGCAGCCGCTCTGCTGCTGACTGCAAGGTCCCACAGCGTGCAATCTCATCAAGCTGTCGCAGCTGTTCAAGCTCCATATGGCCTCCCCTACAGATTGCGCTACACGCAAACTGGGTTTCCTTTCTTGCAGTGTACATCAGCGCTTGGCCTCCGCATAATGAAGTCAGGGAAAAGACGAGCGGACAGGCTCGCACAACAAGAAGGGACTCATCATGGCTAAGACGTGGCTCATCACCGGTTGCTCCGAGGGCGGCATTGGCGAGGGCATCGCCCGCGCGGTTCTGGAAGCCGGCTACAACGCGGTCGTCACCGCCCGCACCACTGCCAAGGTGGAGGGCATCGTGGCGGACTACCCCAAGACGGCGCTTGCCGTGGCGCTCGACCTCACCAAGCAGGACTCCATCGATGCCGCCTACGATGCGGCCGTCGCAAAGTTTGGCCAGGTAGACGTCCTTGTCAACAACGCTGGCTACTGCTACCGTAGCTCCGTCGAAGAGGCGGACCCGGCAGGCGTACAGGCCATGTTTGACGCCAACTTCTTTGGCATGGTGGCCATGATCAAGAAGGTGCTGCCCGCCATGCGTGAGCGTCGCGACGGCGCCATCGTCAACGTCAGCTCCATCGGTGCAGTGCGCACCGGCGCTGCCTCCGGCTATTACGCTGCTACCAAGGCTGCCGTCGAGCTGATGACCGAGGGACTGCGCGCCGAGGTCGCCCCGCTGGGCATCAAGGCCATGATCGTGGAGCCGGGCGCCTTCCGTACGCACTTTTACGACACCTCGCTCAAGGGCTCCGACAACACCGTGGGCGACTACGCCGAGACCGCGCACAAGCGCTCCGTGGCGCAGAACGTCAACACGCGCCAGCAGTCCGGCAACCCGCTGAAGGCCGGCTACCCCATCATCAAGGCCATTGAGGCAGATGACACGCCGCTGCGTCTCTACCTGGGCTCCGACGCGCTGGCCGCGGTGCGCGGTGCGCTCAACGCCCGCTTGGAGGAGCTGGAGAAGTGGGCCGAGGTCTCTAAGACCACTGACTTCGACGCATAGAAACTCATAAGCACCCCCGGACGATCAGGACGGAGGCTTCTGTCCGGCGAAGCCGGACAGAAGCCTCCGTCCCCTGC
>DJXA01000213.1 GCA_002449555.1 Atopobiaceae bacterium UBA7016
TCGGGCCGTGCGCTTGCGCGCCTCACGCGGCGCCCCTTCATCGACCTAGACGACGCCTTTACCGTAGATGCCGGCATCACGCCCGCCGAGTTCATCCAGACCTATGGCGAGGAGGCGTTTCGCCAGCGTGAGACCGCCGTGCTGCGCTCCTACGCGGCGCGCTCAGGCTTGGTCATCGCCTGCGGCGGTGGCGTGGTCACCCGGCCCGAGAACTACGCGCCCTTGCACCAGAACGGCACCATCGTGCTCATCGACCGTCCGCTTGAGCAGCTGTCGGCCAAGGGCCGCCCGCTCTCGCAGTCGCGCGGCATCGAGCAGCTGGCGCACGAGCGCATGGGGTTATATCGACTCTGGGCCGACGTCACCCTGCCCTGTACCGGCTCGCCCGCCGGAGACGCTGAGCTCATCCGCCGTTCGCTGGGCCTGTAACAGGCATTCATCAACTCTTTGCCGCTTGTCGAAGTTCACGCGCCTTTTAGCGGGCTCGTATTAGGCGCCTCCTATACTGTTTAAGGATGAAGCAGTGAGGGGGAACTCATGTCTGACCGCGAGATTGCTAGCGCTGTTCTGGGGTGTGTGGGAGGGGCCGCAAACGTAGTGGCAAACTCCCTGTGCATGACACGTCTTCGCATCACCGTTGCCAACCCTATGGCCATCAACCGCATCTCGCTTGACTTGGTTGACGGGGTGCTGGGCACGGCCACGCGCGGCACGAACGGCGTTGAGGTGGTCTTTGGCCCCAAGGCCGTGCGCGGCATCTTCAACGAGTTCTCCCGCCTTACCGGCGTGTCGGGCGATGTCGACCCTCAGGCCGGCGTGCGCACGCACCGCTCCAACCTGCACGTACACATCTCACCGGGCCGCCGCAAGTCCTATGTGGCCCAGGCCGATGCGCACGAAGAGCGCACCGCGAAAGCGGCGAGCGCAGACGACACCCTCGATCTTACGCGCCTTCTTGAAGATGACATTGAAGACGAGGTGGACGAGCCCGAGGCCGAGAAGCCCGCGCGCCGTCTGCTCGTCATCAATGGTCCCAACCTCAACATGCTCGGCATTCGCGAGCCGGCCCTCTATGGCAAGGAGGACTACGCCGCGCTGCTCGAGCTTTGCAAGGAGGCTGCCAAGAACGCTGGCTTTGTGGACTGCCGCTGCTTCCAGTCAAACCACGAGGGCGCCATCGTGGACGAGATCCAGGACGCCTTCGGCATCTTTGACGGCCTGGTCATCAATCCTGGCGCGTACACGCACACGTCGGTCGCCATCCTGGACGCGGTGAAGGCCATCGGCATCCCCACCATCGAGGTGCACATCTCCAAGGTCGAGGAGCGCGAGGACTTCCGCCAAGTGTCCTACATTCGCCAGGCCTGCCTCGAGACCATCACGGGTTTGGGCATCGAGGGCTATCGCGTGGCCATCAACCACATGGCCGAGCATCTCGGACTCTAAGCTTTTGTTGACATTGCGGGGCCGGTTCCCGTCAACAAAAGCAGCAGTGGCTACCTGCGGCAGCGCCACACGGCGGCGTCGCTCACCAGCACGTCAACCGCAACGTCGTGCGGATCGCGCGGCAGCGGGTTGCTGCCGATCTGCACGGTGCGCGCCAGCGACACCTTGCAGCCCGGATAACTCACCAGGAAGTTATCCACGTACCCCGCGTTGTACGCCACACGGTATCCCTCGGCATCAAAGATGAGCCCGGGGACCAGGCACACAGACTTCGCAAGCTCGTCAGCATCCGCCTCCAGCGGAGAGCCATCCTCAAGCGAGAAGGTGATCTTGCCGTCTTTCGCAAACGTGGGGACCGCGATGGTCTTGCCGTCCTTGCGCGCCTGCTTCACGGCGCCCAGGGTGTCTGCCTCTTCGCGCTGCGAAGGGAAGGCCAGAAGCAAGCTGCACTTACGGTATTCGGGCAACATACGCAGGTGATCGAGCACGTCGCCGTCAAGGCGTGCCTGGTGGCTGGGCGACAGGGTGGGTAGCGTTAGGTAGGCCGACCTCAGAGCCTGCTTGCTGGCATCCTCGCCGTACGAACTCGCCATGCTGACCCTCCCTGTCCCTCTACGAAAGCGTACAATCTGCTCCGCTACTTAACATTTTCCATCCGAGCGCCCTCTTTGGCTTAGAAGAAATACTGCTATGCAACGAGAAGCACGCAAAACCCATCATTCCGCAGACGGGGTCGACTATTGGCTTGAGCGTAAGGCCGTGAAGAACGTCAACCTACACATACACGCTGACGGGTCTGTGCACGTCAGCGCACCTGCCCACGTCTCGCAGGCGCGCATCGACGCGTTTGTGGCATCGAAGGCGCGCTGGATTGCGCAGCGTCAGGCAAGCTTTGAAGCACGCGCCGCTGAGGCGCCCCGTGCATGGTGTACGGGCGAGCAGATCCGCCTGT
This sequence comes from Atopobiaceae bacterium UBA7016, assembly GCA_002449555.1. Taxonomy (GTDB): domain Bacteria; phylum Actinomycetota; class Coriobacteriia; order Coriobacteriales; family Atopobiaceae; genus UBA1367. The sequence continues at coordinate 2,399 of DJXA01000213.1, forward strand.
GGGGCGAGACGCTCGAGCTGCGCATGGAGCGCGCTTCCTCCACGCGCACGGAATCCGTCACGCGCGAGGGCGCAGAGCTCGTCCTGCGCGTGGCCGATCGTTGGAGCGACAGCTCAGAGGCATCCGCGGCGCATCGCGAGAAGCTGGTCACGCGCTGGCTCAACGAACAGCTCTCAGCCGCGCTCCCCGACCTCTTCGCACGCCACGAGACGCAGATGGGCGTGCACGCCGGCGCCATCAGGCTCCGCCGCATGAAGACCCGCTGGGGAAGCTGCAAGGTGGCCGCAGCCGTCATCACGCTGAACACCGAGCTCGTGCACTACCCGCCCTGCTGCCTGGAGTCGGTGGTGGTGCACGAGCTCTGCCACCTCATCGAGCCCAGCCATAATGCGCGCTTCCATGCGCTGCAAGATCGCTACTACCCCGCCTGGCGCGAAGCGCGGAAGCTCCTCAACGCACGGCCGCCTGTTGGGTAGGCGTGTGGTGCCCATCTTTATGCGATGCCCAGACGCCGGCTTACGCTAACATTAGAGCGTTGGCTATCTGACGAGAGGAACCACCATGCCCAACGAGGGAAGCTACGAGGCGGCTCTGCGCCGCAGCAACGAGATCCAGGCTGACCTGCCTGTGCATCCCGAGAACTACGTCATGCTCACCGGCGACCGTCCCACTGGCCGCCTGCACCTTGGTCACTACTTTGGCACGCTGGTCGAGCGCGTCCGCCTTCAGGGGATGGGCATCAAGACCAACGT
>DJXA01000021.1:0-7383 GCA_002449555.1 Atopobiaceae bacterium UBA7016
CTCGCGCGAAAGGCCTCACAGGCCTGCGCAAAGCTCATCAAGTCCACGTCCGGGACCGACCCTGACGTCACCAAGCCGTGCCGACGCCAGTACGCCTCGGCCAGCTCGCGCTCGATCGCCTGATACGCCGGGTCATCACAAATGCGCTGGTAGTTCATACGCTTGAGGGCCGACTTCGACATCTTGGAGGCGTGGCGCTTGCGATACTCGCCCACCGCCTGCGCACGCACCGCGTCGGGTACCGTTGTGATGTCCTGGCGAGCCACGCGCGCCAGCCGCCGCGAAAGCATCCGCCGCAGCTGCGCCTCAAAACGCTCGCGCGCCTGCGCAGGCAGCCGCCACCGCAGCGCGTCCCAGTCAGTCGCTCCCCGCACGGCTACCTAGCCCTCAAACGGGATGGCAAGCTCGTCTTCCGCGCTCACGGGCTCGTCGGTAAAGGCGCGGACGGACTTGCGCGCATGCAGCTGGGTGATGGTGTCGCTCATGGCAGCCTTTCGGTGGTGGTCAAGGCCGCTATGGTACCACGCGCCCTCCACCGTGACCCACCCCAGCGAATGTTGACAGAAAACGTGCCCGCAATGTCAACATCAGCGAGACTAAGTCCCGCTTGATGCGACGTTAGCGGCCCCGTTTTGGTCGCATCGGGCAGAAACCCCGCCAGCCGGAGCAGAGGGCCGCAACCTCTAGCCCCACCACTTCGGGCATAATGGACGCCGTGGAAGGGAGCGACATGTCCGAGAACAACACCGCAATCGCAGGCACGCTGTACGGCGTGAGCGTGGGCCCCGGCGACCCCGAGCTCATGACCGTCAAGGCCGTGCGCGTCATCCGCGAGGCCGACATCGTTGCCATGCCAGACGCTGGTCGCGGCATCGGCGCAGCCCAAGCCATCGCTGCCGCACACCTCGAAGGCAAAGAGATCCTCCCCTGCCCCATGCCCATGACGCGCGACGCCGCCATCATCAAAGAGACCCACCGCGCGGTGGCCGACACGCTCTGCAAGCTCCTTGACCAAGGCAAATCCGTCGCCTACCTCTGCCTGGGCGACGTCAGCATCTACTCCAGCTACGGCTACCTCCACCAGCTGGTGCGCGACCGCGGCTACCACACCGAGGTCATCCCCGGCGTCACCTCTGTCAGCGCCGCCGCGGCGTGCCTCGGCACCATTCTCTGCGAAGGCGACGACCGCCTGGTCATCGCCCCGTTTGGCGATGACGCCACAGCCGAGCTTGCCGACGGCCACACCTCGTTCGCCTTCCTCAAGCCGCGCCAAGCCGACGGCGACCCGCGTGCGTGGCTAGCCAAGCACGGCCTTCTCGACAACGCACGGATGGTCACCAAGTGCGGGCACGCGGACGAGCAGGTGGTCCCGTCTCTCGCCGACACGCAAGGCGAGATAGGCTACCTGTCCGTCATCCTCACCCGGTAGGTTGCTATCATGGACGCGAATCCCACGTGAGAGGAGCCGCGATGGACTACTTCATGCCAACCCGCCTCTATTCGGGCGCTGACTGCATCTCCCAGCACGCCGACGCGTTTCGCGCCCTGGGCAGCCGCTGCGCCATCGTCACGGGCAAGCACGCCGCCAAGGCAAGCGGGGCGCTGGACGACGTTGCCCGCGCGCTTGAGGCCGCAGGCGTCGCCTCCTGCCTCTGGGACGGCGTCACCGAGAACCCGCCCGTGGCCGCCTGCGCCGAGGCCGGTCGCTTCGCCGCTACCAATAACGCCCAGTTCATCGTGGGTATTGGTGGGGGTTCCGCGCTCGACGCCGCCAAGGCCGTCGCCGTCTTTGCCGCCAATCCCGGCCTGGATGAGGCCGACTTCTACGCCAAGGACTGGGCCAACGCGCCGCTTCCCATCGCGCTCGTCGGCACCACCGCCGGCACCGGCAGCGAGGTCACCAAGGTCTCCGTGCTCACCGACTCGGCCCACCGCAAGCACAGCATTCACGACGACGCGCTCTACGCCGCCGTGGCCTTCGGCGACAGCCGCCACACCCACACCTGCTCGCTTTCCACCACGCTGTCGTGCGGGGTTGACGTGCTCGCCCACGCCACCGAGAGCTACTTCAGCCGCAAGGCCGACGACATCTCGCGCGCCTTTTCGGTGCGGGCCATCCGCCTGGCAGCCGGCCCCCTCAAACTTGCGGGCGTGGGCGGCCTCCACACGGCAAAGACGCTGGTAGACAAGCTGTTGAGCCCCTCCCATCGCGAGGCACTCTACAACGCCTCCATCCTGGGCGGCCTCGCCATCAACACCACGGGCACGTGCTTCCCGCATAACGTGGGCTACTACCTCACCGAGACCTACGGCGTGCCGCACGGCTTCGCCTCGGCCGTCTTCCTGCCGGCCATGCTCGAGCGCGTGCGTGAGGAAGACCCGGCCTACGCGGCGGAATTCTACGAGCAGATCGGCCTGGACGAGGACGCCTACACCAGCCTCATCACCGACTTCTGCCTGCCCATCGAGCTGGACAACATCAGCATGACTCCGGACGAGATCGAGGCCGCCCTGCCGCGCTGGGAGAACAACGGCTCGGTCAAGAACACGCGGGCAGACGTGACGACGGCAGACATACGCAAGATTCTGACATCGCTCTTCGTACGGTAGCTCGTCGCAGCAAGCGACACAAACAACGAGAGGGGTTGCAACATGATTCGCAAGAAGGCAGACCAGCAGATCGAGTTTCGGTGCATCCGCGGCGGCAAGGGCGAGACCGAGCAGCACAAGATCATCGAGAGCGTCGAGGAGCTCTACGGCAAGGGCCGCCTGTTCAACTACATGATCATCCAGCCGGGCAACAGCATCGGCCAGCACACGCACGAGGGCGACAACGAAATCTTCTACTTCATCAAGGGCACCGGCGAGTACAACGACAACGGCACCATCGTCGAGGTCGGCCCTGGCGACACCACCATCTGCAACGACGGCGAGTTCCATGCGCTGGTCAACACCGGCGACGTCCCGCTGGAGTTCATTGCGCTGATCCTCTACTCGTAACCATATTGGGTCAACATCAGCAAGTGAAGCAACGTGCCACGAGGGTCGGACCCTTGTGGCACGTTGCTTCACTTGCTGATGTTGACCAAAAGGGCCCCGCCAATGTCAACAATCGCAACTGGCTCTACGACATCGCACTCGCCAGGAAGTCGCGCCAGTAGCGATACATCAGCCGATGCCCCTCGCTGTTAGGATGCACCCCGTCCTCGTCCACCACGCCATCCTCCGTATAGTACGTGGCGCGCATCTCGGGGTCATCCGGGTCAAGCGGGCACAGCGTGTACAGGTCAAGCACCGGCAGCCCATAGCGCGCGGCAACCTGCTTGAGCAGCGCCACATAGGCGTCGCACTCCTCGCGCGTGGTCCCGCCCGGCAACGCGTAGCCGTTCTCGTCAAAGGCAAAGCCCGTCGGCCAGCGCAGCGGCGTAGCAATGCCAATCCTCAGCGACGGGCTCTCCATGCGCAGATACTCAATCGTCGAGACCATGCAGCCGCCGATGGTGTCGGTGCCCGTGTCGTACGCGGTGCCCAGCGCGTAGCCTTTGCCCAGGTCGTTAAAGCTGCCAAAGACCGTCAGCACGTCAACGCCGTCTAGGTCAATCCACTCAACCAGCTCGTAGAACGGTACGTTAGAGCCATACGCCTTGTACCCGGCGCCGCTCGCGCCATAGTTCAGCACCGAGCAGTCAAACGCCTCGGACACGTAGTCGTAGTAGCTGGTTGCCGCGCGGTAGTTCTTCTCGGTAAGGCTGTCACCCACCACGGCCCACGTGAAGTGCTCGGACATGGTCTGCTTCTGCTCGGCAACCTGCTCCTCCGAGGGCATGACCACCGGCTCCTCTTCGACGGGCTCCTCCTCGGCGGGCTCGGGCTGCGCGCCGACGGGCGCCGCCGGCAACGAGATGTGTGGACGCACGAAGTTAAACGCCACGGCCACAACCGCCAGCGCGGCAAGAGCCCAGGTTACCCACGTCTTGTGCTTCACCAGGCACCACCTGCCGCACCGCGCTCCAACCGCTCGCAAAACGCGTCAATCTGCGCGTCGCTTTGCGGCGAGGCCTTCTCCTTGGGGTCGACGAAGACCGCCTGCGCGGCAAAGCCACTGATACCCAAGCACGCACGCAGCTTCTCAAGCGCCTTCTCCGCGCCAGAGCCGGCCTGGCACGCATAGGCACACAGCTCCTTGCCCTGCAGGGCGGCCTGGTTGTCAAGCACGAAGGTGCGCAGCGGCGGCGTGAAGTTGGACGCCCACACGGGAAAGCCCAACACCACGCGGTCATAGGCAGCGAGGTCGACGTCGTAGGGCTCCAGCGCGGGCCGCTCGCCCATCACGGCGCTCTTCCCTCCCCAAATGAACTTGGCCAGGCCCTTGTTCTTGTAGGCCTTCTGGGGAACAAGCCGCAACGTGTCGGCGCCAAGCGCGCCTGCGATGCGCTCCGCGACGTAGCGCGTGTTGCCCTCCAGCGAGTAGTACACAACGAGCGTCTTCATGGTTCTCCGCCCTTGTTGGTGGCCGTTTACGCAAACAAGGTAGCACACAACGCGCGTGCTACGCAGCCCATCTGGACGTTTTGTAGCCCTTTTTGGTCCGATTCGACGGTATACCAGCGCAACCGGACGCTTCGGAGCGCTATTTGGACCGGAACCGCTGGCCATCAGCGCAACTGGACGCTTTGGAGCGCCATTTGCGTTACCAATTGCCATACAGGCGATCTCGTAATGCGTATAATCTCTTATGCAGTGCATCGGCTGAAAGAAGCTGCTACGATTCGACGAGCTGAGCGACAAGCTGAAGGCAAAGGCCAAGGCGTGCAAGAGCCCGCAGGAGATTCTGGACCTTGCCAAGGCAGCTGCCAGCCACCGTTCTTTGGAGCACCATGGCAAACTCGTCAATCAACCAGGTCATTCAGACAATTCTCGATGCCCGCACCGCCGAGCGCGAAGCAGACGCTGCGGCAGGCTCCGAGCTGACGCAGACGCAGGTCTACATCGGGCTTAACGACGCGGACACCAAGAAGCAGGAGCACGGCACCGAGCGCTATGTGTCGGTGCTCAAGTGGGTCTGCCAACAGTATGGCGTGCCGTTCTCGTTTGACGTCATCAACGGCGGCTATGTCCACGACAACGGCGAGTACACGGAGGAGCGCTCCATCGTGCTCACGTTTATCGACGTAGATCAGCAGACAGCTGACGAGATTGCGCAGGACCTTTGCACATTCTTCCACCAGGAGTCCGTGCTCGTCACCACCGACCGCATCCGCGTGCGCTCGGTTCGTGCGGCACTAAGTAAGGAGTAACCATGTTGAGCAGGTCTCGGGCGGCGACTGGGACGCAGAGACCAAGCCGTCGCAGCTCTCCATCCTGTGCAACAAAGAGGGCTACCCCCAACGTCTCACGGAGCGCCATACGAAAACAGGCCCCGGAGGGCCTGCGAAGATTTGGTAGCCCGTGCCGGATTCGAACCGGCGATCTCCGCCTTGAGAGGGCGATGTCCTAAACCGCTAGACGAACGGGCCATATGTGATGCGCTTCAGCGCAAGTGATACTTTACGGCATACGAGCGTTTCGCGCAAGGGTCCATTTTCAACTGATTCTGAGAGAATCTCTCAGCGGCGCCCCTTCGCGCTTATGCTTTTGCCCCAGAACCAGTTTCGACGAAAGGCACCCCATGGCACGCGCGGTCTTCTTCGACATGGACGGCACGCTCCTCTCGCACCGCACCAACGCGGTGCCCGAAAGTGCCCGCCGCGCGCTGGACGAGCTTCGCGCCCACGGCATCACCGTGGGCCTCGCCACCGGCCGCAGCTACGCCGAGCTTCTCGACCTGCCGCTCGAAGGACTCAGTTTTGACGTGCTCCTCACCCTGAACGGCCAGCTCGTCGTGGACGGGCTGAACAACTACCTCGCCGGCAACCCGCTCACGGGCGCGGGCCTCCAGGCAGTGCTCGACCTCTTCGAGGCACGCGAGGTGCCCACGATGCTCGTCCAGCACGAGCGCCAGTACGTCAACTTCATCAACGACGACGTGGTCAGCGCCCAGGAGGCTGTGCACACGCCACTGCCCATCGTAGGCACCTACACCGGTGGCGAGGTGTACCAGGCCATGCTCTTCGCCGACGTCGAGCGCCTGGACGCGCTAGCCGCACAGCTGACCGACTGCGACGTCACCCGCTGGGACGACTCCGCCGTCGACGTCAACGCCCGCTCCGACGGCGGCAAGGCCGACGGCATCGCCCGCTGGTGCGCTGCCGAAGGCGTGGACATCGTCGACGTCGTCGCCTTCGGAGACGCCGAGAACGACATCACCATGCTCCGCGTCGCGGGCACCGGCGTTGCCCTGGGCAACGCGACGCCCGAGGCCAAGGCTGCCGCCGATTACGTAACCGACGACATCGACGCCGACGGCGTGTACAACGCGCTCGTATACTTGGGAATCATCGCGTAACCACGCGCGCGGCAAACCAGGTAAGGAGCACCCATGAAGCTCGACGACTTCAGCTTTGACGGCAAGGGCACCTTCTCCTTCGACGACTTCCCCACCAACGCGAAGGTTCCCAAGACGCAGCGCGAGCACTACGAGGGCCTAATGCAGCAGAACATCGACCGCATGGCCGACCTGCAGGACCGCCTGTACGCCGAAGCGCGCGAGGGCGTGGTGGTCATGTTCCAGGCCATGGACGCCGCCGGCAAGGACTCCACCATCAAGCACGTCATGCGCGGGCTCAACCCGCAGGGCGTCAACGTCTACAGCTTCAAGCAGCCCACCCACGAGGAGCTGGCGCACGACTTCCTCTGGCGCGCCGTCACGCACCTCCCCCGCCGCGGCTACATCGGGCTCTTCAACCGCTCGTACTACGAGGACGTGCTGGTGGTGCGCGTGCACCAGATGCAGCACACCTACGCCATGCCCAAGCGCAGCATCGACATGAGCGAGGACAAGTTCTTCAGCCACCGGTATCGCCAGATCCGCGACTTCGAGCGCTACCTGTGGGAGAACGGCTACCGCCTGGTGAAGATCATGCTCAACGTGAGCGAGGACGAGCAGCGCAAGCGCTTCCTCGAGCGCATCGACAACCCCGCCAAGAACTGGAAGTTCTCCAGCTCTGACCTGGCCGAGCGTGCGCTGTGGCCGCAGTACCGCGAGGCGTTTACGGCTACTTTCAACGCCACGGCCACGCCCGAGGCACCGTGGTATGTCATCCCCGCCGACCAGAAGTGGGTTTCGCGCTACCTGGTGAGCGAGATCATGGTGCGCGTGCTTGAGGCCTGCGACCCGCAGTATCCCACGCTGGCCGAAGACAAGCTCGACAAGCTGGCCGAATACCACCGCCAGCTGACGGCCGAGTAGCCGGAACCAGCATCAACCATTGAAGCAGCGAGCCA
>DJXA01000021.1:7485-8726 GCA_002449555.1 Atopobiaceae bacterium UBA7016
TTCAATGGTTGATGTGCTAGTCCTCCACCACGGTGATACGGACGCCGTCAGGGCCTTCGAACCAGATGCTGCGATGGCCGGTGAAGACGTCCGGCTCGTACTCGCTCACCTCGATGCCATTCGCTATCAGGCGCTTTCTGATGGCGGGAACCCGCTTGGACGAGATGGTGAGGTACTGCCGCGGTAGCTCCTGAAGCTCGTTTGAGCAGACGATGGCGACGCCGCTCTTGCCCATGCCCAGAAGCAGGCGCGTGCTGTCGGAGTCCTCGTCAAGCGTCTGCTTGCGCAGGCGCATCCCCAACTTGGTGACGTAGAAGTCCCATACGGCCTCCTCGTCGGTGGCAAGGATGGTCGCCCGCGGCAGCGTGATGCCCCTGAAGTACGGCCGCAAGGTCCGCTTGCGCGCATACGATGACCAGCGGATATATGCCTTCAAATCCTGACGCCAGCGGGGATGCGTCACCGCGTAGGCCACCAGAACGAAGAGTGCCTGGCCGATGAGCCCGCCCAGCGTGTTGTTGATGAGGTCGTTGACGTCGTAATAGCCGCGCTTGGAAACCAGCTGCACGTTCTCGATGATGAGCGACCCGATGAAGCTTGCAACCAGAGGCGCCGTCTGCACGCGGTCGCGGAACCGCTCCGAGACGTACGGCAGCAGGTAGCCCATGGGAATGAACAGCATGACGTTGAGGTAGATCTCAGAGAGCTCGAACGGCCGCAGCACGTGGACGTGCCGAAGCGCCGCAGGCACGCCCTGCGTAAACATCAGGACGAAGAACTCCATGATGCCGAGGTCGATGTCGACGCTGGTGAACACGTCGTTATTGATGACGGTGTGGACGAGGTAGTCAACGTAGGCGCTGCGGGAGAAGAACACGAGGTACGAGACCGCGGCCAAGTACACCCCAAAGATGAGGAGCAGCACGCCCTGGCGCAGACGCAGAAGCGCGTCGGCATGCGGGTTTCTGCTCACGCCTTCCTGCAGGTTGATCCCCAAGCGGCGGCAGACCAGCCAGTCGACCAGCGGCATGAGGAACACCATGACGACCACCAGCAGGGTGACGAACACGTTGGTGTTGAGGCTACCTACTCCGACTCCCATGGCTCCGTCCCCACGAGCAACTACCAGCGCAAAAGACTATACACCCGAACTCATTGCGAGTGTTGACATTGCGCGCCCGGTTTCCGTCAACATCAGCAGGATGAGCTGGCGCAGGACAATCGGGACAATCAGGACGGAG
>DJXA01000036.1 GCA_002449555.1 Atopobiaceae bacterium UBA7016
CGCTGCCTGAAACTGATCGTTGCCATAAGAAACCTCCCGGTTCGTGTCCCGTTATCCAAGACACGAGCCGGGAGGCCCACTTGTCGCCCTGACACACATGCACCACAAGGGTCGGACCCTCCTGGTGCACTAACTGCACCAGGAGGGTCCGACCCTTGTGGTGCAGTTACTCAACGAGGCGGATGGCGAAGCAGGAGCCGCCCTCGATGTAGCGCACGGCAAAGAGGCCGTCGTCGCTCGCGGGCAAGCGATAGACCCAGCAGCCCACCGACTCAAAGCCGTCGTCGGTAAAGGCCTCGGCCTCCCCCACCAGCTGCTCGACCCACTTCTCCTCAATAATCACCGGCCCGCCGTCGTGCACCTCAACGCGCAGCACCTCGCCCGAATACAGGCGCACCTCGGGATAGGTCACCGCAAGCTCGTACGACGGATCGCCCGTCTCGTCGAAGGCACCGCCCGAGGCGAGCAGCTCGCCAGACGCCACATCCTCCGCGGCCTCCTCAGAAACCGCCTCGTCAGCCACGACTTCCTTGGCATCCACGCCCTCAGACGTCGCGGCCGCGCCGGCGTCGTAGCTCTGCACCAGCATCTCGCCCCGTTGCGCAGCGCGGCCACCGCTCAGCACGCCCACGCCCAACGCCAACGCCGCAAGCGCAGCGGCAGCTGCCAGCGCAAGCCCACGCCTGCGCGACGCCCCGCGACCGCGCTTGCCGCCCTCGATCACCGTCACCTCGGGAAGCTCGATGCCCTCAACCGTCACCGCGCGCGCCTCCTGCGCCGCCAGCAGGTTGGCGAGCATCCGCTCCTCGGCCTCCTCGCTCGGGCCCACCACGTCCAAAGACGACCGCATCCGCTCCCGCAGCTCCTCATCGAAGGCCAGCTCATCGACCGTAAACTCTACGTCGCGCTCCGCCTCGCTCATGCTCGCTCACCTCCCAACGCCGCCCTCAAAAGCCCCCGCGCATCGCGCAGCCGGTTCCTCACCGTAGACGGCGGCGCGCCAAGGTGCCGTGCGATGTCATCGGTCTTCCACCCCTCGTAATAGTGCAGGTAGACGATGTCCTTGTAGCGCTCCGGCAGCGCCAGCACCGCGCGCAGCACCTCGTCGTCGTCCTTGGCCACCACCTCCGCGGGGTCAGCTCCCACGCCCGTCTGCGTATCGGCCGCGGGCTCCAACCCGTCCTCGGGCATCGCCACCACGCGCGTATGGGCCGCGCTCTTCAGCACGTCCTTGCAAATGTTGGCAGCAACCCGCAGCAGCCAAGCCCGCTCGTGCTCCTCGCTCTCGAAGCTGCGCGGATGGTCGATCAGCCGCATGAAGGTGGCCTGCGTCGCGTCCTCGGCGTCGGCGGACGAGCCGAGGTACGAGAAGCAGAGCCGCCACACCGTCTTGACGTGACGCCTAAAGATGCCCTCTATGTCAGGTCCCTGTGCCAGCCCACGGCCCTCCTCGCCTCATACACGAACGACCACCGCCCATTGTCGGCGGCAATTCCCCATTAGGGCAGCCGGCGCGGAAAACCGCACGCTAGCCCCACTGGTCCACGCGAATCACCCAGTTGTCCTTGTCAAACGTAACCTCATGCGTCAGCTCATAGGTGTCCTCGGTCCAGCCGGCCATCGCGCTCTGCGTGCCCGCCTGCGTGGTCACCACGGTGTACGTGTCCTCGTTATGGCCCGTGCACCGCACGTCCAAAACCACCGTCGCCGCGTCGATAAAGCCCGGCCCCGTAAACTCGTCACGCGCCATGAAGTCGGCGTACAGCTGCGAGTCGGGCTTGACGTAGGCAAGCGTCTGCTCAAACCAGTCGTCAACGTTGGTCACGATGGTGTCGTCGTTGGGGTCAAACGTCGTGGTGGTGCCCCACGTGCGCACAAAGTCGCAGGCCAGCTCCTCGCGCTCCAGAATGGCCGCCTGCTCTTCGGTCTCACCCTCAACGTCGGGGCCTCCGGCGAGCGTGTCGCCGTCAGCGGCCTCACCCTCGGCCCGCTGCTCAACCTCCGCCGGCGCGGCATCCGGCTCCGCCGAGGCGCCGCACCCCGTCAGCGGGCACACCGCCACCGCCAGCGCCAACCCAAACAAGCCAACTACCAGCCGTTTATTCAACATCGTCCTACCCCTTCCGCACCGCAAATTCGCGCGCAACGTCACCGGCAATCCTCCACGGCAGCGGCCGCAGCTCGCGGTCGGCCACGTGAATGAGCTCGCGAATGGCAATCCCCTGCGGGCAGTGCGCCTCGCACTTGCCGCACTTCACGCACTGGCGCGCAAACGCCTTCTCGCGGCGCAGCGACACCGTCTGCCAGTACTCCTTGCGGCCCGCCGCGGGGCTCTCGGTATACATCTCGTTCCAGCAGCGGAAGAGCGCGGGAATGTCCACGCCCTTGGGGCACGGCATGCAGTAGCCGCAGCCGGTGCAGCCCACCTTGACGCGCTCGTTGATGGCCTCGCGCACGGCATCCACCAGCGCAGAGTCCTCCTCGGTAAAGGTGCCCGCCACAACCTCGCTCGCCACGCGGCAGTTCTCCTCCACCATCTCAAGCGAGTTCATGCCGCTCAGCACGCACGTGACCTGCGGCTGGTCCCACAGCCAGCGAAACGCCAGCTCGGCGGCCG
>DJXA01000128.1 GCA_002449555.1 Atopobiaceae bacterium UBA7016
TGAGCTCGATCTGGTACCAGCTGGCTACCTGCGGGAAAGTCTTCATGACGTCCTCGATCTGGGACGGGAAGACGTTGACGCCGCGGATGATGAGCATGTCGTCGGTGCGGCCGTGCAGGCGGTCGATGCGGCGGTGCGTACGGCCGCAGGCGCACTTGCCCGGGATGATGCGGGTGATGTCGCGGGTGCGGTAGCGCACGACGGGCGTGGCCTCGCGGTCGACGGTGGTAATCACCAGCTCGCCCCACTCGCCGTCAGGCAGGACCTCGCCGGTCTCGGGGTTGATGATCTCGGCGAAGAAGTGGTCCTCGGCCAGGTGCAGGCCGTTCTGCTCCATGCACTCGATGGCGACGCCCGGGCCCATGGTCTCGGTCAGGCCGTAGACGTCGAGCACCTTGTAGCCCAGCTTCTCCTCAAGCTCGGCGCGGAAGCTGTCAGAGAAGGCCTCGGCGCCGTGGATGCCGGCGCGCAGGTGGAACTCCTTCTTGGGGTCGATGCCCATGGCCAGCGCCGTGTCGGCGATGTACATGGCGTAGCTCGGCGTGCAGGCGATGATGGTGGAGCCCATCTCGCGCAGCACGCGAATCTGGCGCTCGGTGTTGCCGGCACTGATGGGGATGGTGGTGCAGCCGGCCTGCTGGCAGCCGTAGTGAGCGCCAAGGCCGCCCGTGAAGAGGCCGTAGCCATAGCAGATCTGGGCGATGTCGTTCTCGTCACCGTCAGCGTACCAGATGCCGCGCGCGAAGCAGTCTCCCCAAATCTCGAGGTCGTGCTCGGTGTAGCCGCCCACCGTGGCGATGCCCGTGGTGCCCGAGGACATATGAATCTCGCGCACGTCCTTCATGGGCACGGCAAACATGTGGTACGGATAGTTGTCGCGCAGGTCCTGCTTGGTGGTAAAGGGAGCCTTGGCCAGGTCATCGAGCGTCTCGACCGCGTAGGGATCAAAGCCAGCCTCGTCAAAGAGGTTGTGATAAAACTCGACGTTCTCGTAACACTGGATCACGGTCTTCTTGATGCCCTCAAGCTGGATGGCTTCCAGCTGCTCGTGGGGCATCGTTAGGACGTCCTGCGGCTTCTTCATCGGTTGACCTTTCACGACACGTGGGGCGCCATGCCCCCAAACAGAAATGCGCGCTACTATGCGCAATGCATGCCATCGTAGCGCGCCATTGTTTCAGCTGTGGGAAGGTTTGAGAAGGAAAACTCGTATTAACTCATTGTGTTTCAAGTCGTAATACTACTCAAAAACAGCCTTATAGCTGCACTTTCGATGTGCGGCGGCGTGCCTCGTACGCAACGCCCAGAAGGCTTCCCTCCCCCGCATGTTCACAAGCCACAATCTTGGGCCGCGGAATCTCCTTATGCGGCAGGTCGGCCACCATGGCACGCATGGTGGTAATCAAAGCCTCAAGGAGCGCCGGCTGCGCGCTGATGCCGCCGCCCACCGCGATGACTTCAGGATCGATGACGCACTGAAGGTTGAGGATCCACAGGCAGAGCTGCTTGGAGTACTCGTGCAGGCCGCGCAGCGCATCCGCATCTCCGCGGTTGATCCAGTCAAAGAGCGCGTAGCCGTCAACGTCGCCCATGTCGAGCATGCCCTTGGCGTTGAGAATCTCGCGCTTGAGGGCCTCCCAGCCACAGGTGCCGGCCATAGCGTCTTCCAGGCGCAGACGTCCCTCAAACGGCGTGGTGCGCAGGAAGCTGAACTCGCCCGCAAAGTTGTGGGCGCCACGCAGGATGCGGCCGTGGGAGATGATGCCGCCGCCGATGCCGGCACCAATGACCAGCACCACGCCCAGGGACGTACCCTTCAGCGCGCCGGCGGCGTACTCGCCCAGCGCGCAGGCCTTGCCGTTGTTCTCAACGGTCACCGGCAGCGACGTGGCAAACGAGAGCTCTGCACCCAGCGCAGCTCCGTCAAGATACGAAAGCCGGCCCCCGCCCAGGACCGTGCCCTGCGGGTCAGCCTCGTCCACCGTTCCCGGGACGCTGACGCCCACGCATGACACCTGGCTGGCGTAGGGAGCAACCAAGCCGGCAAGGCCCGCAACCAGGCCGTCGACGTCGTTCCATTGGTTTGCGACGCTGCCCTGCTCAAGCAGGACCATGTTGGGCGAGACGAGCCCCCACTTGACGTTGGTTCCACCGATGTCCAGAGAGATGGTGTTGGCGCTCATGACTCCCCTTTATATGTGAGCTACGGCAATGGAGAAGAGGCTGGGCCTCAGTACCAGGAGTTGCGCATGCAACGACTGATGTTTGAGGCACGGAGGCGTTCGGTAAAGGGACACGGCACAGCGCGAGAGAGCCACAGCGCGAACCTCATGAACTGCCAACTCAACTCAACTCGCATCGTGGACACCCACCTCGCTGACACTGGGCGCTGTTATTTCAAACGGGAAGGTACCCGCCCTGTTAAACGCCGAAATGAACATACGTATCGCGTTTGAGGGTGTGGTGCCAATAAGCTCTGTCGCCTCGAAGAACCGGTCCTTCTCGGCCGGCATCACCTTAGCCACGATCGGGGTCATTTTCTCGCTCATGAGTCCCTTTGCTGCGTTTTTGGTATGACTTAGTATGATTATGTAATACCCTCCGCATGAAAGCATAGCAGAAGCCCCGCGCAGGCGGGGCTTCAATCAAGAGATTTTTCGGTTGTTTGCAGTGAGGGCGACCCGCGGGACAAGGGTTCGGAACCCGTGTTGCAAATGGGACAAGGGTTCGGAACCCGTGTCCCACCTGGACTGTCCTTCGTGGTCCCTAGGCGATGGTGATACGCTCGGCTTCCTCAATGTGCAGGTCTGCGTCAAAGAAGGCACGCAGGGCTTCGATGCCCCAGGCCGTATCCTTCGACCCAGCCGTCTCGTAGGAGGAGTGCATGGCCAGCTGCGGAAGGCCGATGTCAACGGAATGGACGCTCACCTGCTGCGTCGACAGCCTGCCAAGCGTGGACCC
>DJXA01000072.1:0-3863 GCA_002449555.1 Atopobiaceae bacterium UBA7016
AGCGCATCACCGCCGGGCAGGCAGAACTTGAGCGTCAGGACCGCGAGGTGAAGAACCTCGCCCAGTCAGTGCGGCATCTGCGCGAGAGCACGCGCGGCAAGCGCATCGCGTTCTTCGCAGCCGTTGCCGCTGTTGTCCTCGTGGCCATCCTGCTCATTTGGTTCTTCGCCACCAGGCGCTAATATCTCTGACGCAATTTAGGTCCCTGACTCCAGAATTGCACGCCGTGCAATCTTGGAGTCAGGGGCCTAAATTGCATTACACGATGAGCATGGCGTCGCCAAACGAGAAGAAGCGGTAGCGCTTGTCGATGGCGGCGGCGTAGGCGTCCATGATCTGCTCGCGCGTGGCGAAGGCCGAGACGAGCATCATCAGCGTGGAGCGCGGCACGTGGAAGTTGGTGACCATGGCGTCAACCACGTGGAAGGTCGAGCCCGGCATGAGGTAGAGGCTCGTCGTGGCGTTCTCGCGCTCCACCACGTCCCCGGCGCCCAACACGGCGGCTGAGTCTGCAACATCTTCAAAGCGACGCGCCGTCATGGGCGGCTCGGCCGCAGGGGCCGCAGCCTCAAACGCACTCTCCAGCGAACGCACCGAGGTGGTGCCGATGGCAATCACGCGATGCCCCGAGGCCTTGGCCTCGTGTACGGCATCCACCACGTCCTGGCCGACGTGGTAGCGTTCGGTGTGGATGGTGTGCTCGCGCGGGTCGTCCTCCTCAACCAGGCGGAAGGTGTCGATGCCCACCTCAAGCTCCACCTCAGCCCAATGCACGCCCTTGTCCTTGATACGCTGAATGAGCTCGGGCGTAAAGTGCAGGCCAGCCGTCGGCGCGGCCGCGGAGTGCTCCTCCGTCATGGCGTACACGGTCTGGTACTTCTCCGGATCGCCCTCGTAGCCCTGGATGTACGGCGGCAGCGGCACATGACCAGCCGCATGCACCGCCTCGTCAAGCGTACGCCCGCCCTGCGGAGTGAAGCGCACCAGACGTCCGCCGCGGCTGCCTTCCACGAAGTCGAGCACCTCGGCCGTGAGCACCACGGGAGACTCGAGCGGAGCCAAGAGCCCGCCGGCCCGATACTCGATGATGGCACCTTGCTTGAGGCGCTTGCCGGGATACACCAAGCATTCCCATACCGTGCCCATCGGATCCAGGTCTTCGCGACGACGCAAAAGCAGCGTCTCGGCCACCGCCCCCGTGGGCTTATGTCCCACCAGGCGTGCCGGCATCACGCGCGTGTGGTTAGCCACCACCACGTCACCGGGCTCTAAGTATTCGATAATGTCAGAGAAGACGCGGTGCTCGACGCTGCCGTCCTCACGGTGCAACACCAGCAAACGGCACGAGTCGCGCGGCTCGGCAGGCGTCTGAGCAATAAGCTCCTCAGGCAGCGTGTAGTCAAAATCATCGGTGCGCATGCTACTCCTCGTCGGGCTGCTGGCCGTCGTGTGCTTCCCAGGCGCACGGCCCCATGCTGAGGTCAGTGAAGCGCGCGGTGAACGAGGAGTCCTCGGGAGAGCACGCGTAGACGCCCACGCGGACGGTGCCTGCGCCCTCGTGCAGATGGCACACGCGCATCTGGCGCCAGTGCTCGCCGTCCTCGGAACAGTCGATGCGATAGTCGTCCTCACGGCGGCTCAGGCGATACCACATCTGGCGCACGTCAGCGGGAATCTCGGTGGTTGCCCAGTCAGACCAACCATGGTTGGTAACCACGCTTCCCAAGTGCTGGACGACGCCGTCCTCGTACTCCACCGACCCCTTGATCCAGTTCTCAGAGTCAAGGTACAGGGCAACACCGCACTGGTCAAAGCGGTGATGAGCCCCGGAGAAGTCGGTGCGGACCACAAACGAGAAGTACGGCTCGTCAGTCTCAAGCTGCAGCACCGGCGCGTTGTCGTTGCGGAAGTGATAGTACGTGCGCTGCCAAAGGTCGGTGCCAGGCTCGGTGGTGATGAGGATGGCCTCGTCTCCTGCAGCCCACTCCTTTGGCTCGCGCGTCCACACCATCTGCTCAGCCTTCATTGCCCAAGCCTCCTTGTCTGCACTGTCCGCACTGGTCTCGTCATACGAGGCAGCGCGCCCCTCAAAATCGGGGAATCCCTGGTACACATAGATGCCCATGCGCGGCTCCGCACTGGACTCTGAGCTTAGGATACGCCTCATCCCCCACCGTTCATAGACCTGCCAGTCACAGTCATCGCTCGTCACCAGACGCAGCTCGGTGGCACCGCGCCTACTCAGCCACTCTAGGCCCGCACGCAGAAGCGCCTTGGCAACACCCTTGCCGCGCGCCTCGGGTGCCACGATGACGAGTGGCAGGACGCCGACGCCCGTGTTGTCAAACGTTGCGGCCACCTGATCCATCAGGCGGCTCTCCTCATGGACGAGCGCAAGCTCAGACGCGGGGTCAAGCGACAGCATGCGCATCATCATCTCGAGGTTGGTCATCTGCTGCTGCCACACGCCGCGCAGCTGGCTGTCGTGATCCTCCTCGCGCGGACTCCTGAGCAGCACCACGCCAAGGACCTGGTCCTTCTCGTCCACCGCGGTGAGGGCGTAGTCGGTCTTCATCAGGTGGATGCAGAGCTCCTCGGCACCCAGCCAGTAGGAGCGCGAGCCCTCGTCGGCATACCACGTGGCGCCCATGATCTTCGACACGGGCTCAAAGTCGCGCCCATGGAACTTGCGAATCTCCATGTCTTTATCTCCTTCTGCCGCGCGTGCGGCCCTTGTTAGCCGGCGTGCGCCGCCTTGGCCGCCTTACGCGCGTCGCGCGCCTCGTGCCGCTCGATAGCCGCTTCGGCGGCAGAGAAGCGGCAGCCACAGTAGTTCTGTCGATACATCCCCAGCTCGCGCGATCGCGTGGTTGCCTCGGGATAGTGCGGACGGAAGTCCCTCCAGACAGGCGTGAGGTCATGCGCCTTGGCCAGCGCAAACAGCACCTCGCCGCACGTGTCAAAGAGCTGGTACGGCGAGACCGCCAGCGTGGTTGAGATGTGCGAGAAACCCCGTTCACGTGCCACGCGGCAGCTCTCAGCCAGGCGAAGGGCGTAGCAGGCACGGCAGCGCGCCTCGCGGTCAAAGCCGCGCGGCGCCACGCCACGCTCCCACGCCTCGCGGTCGTCGCCGGCAACGATGACGTTGACGTGCGCGACGTCGCGGGCCCACGCCTGCAGCGTACGCAGACGCAGGTCATGCTCGTCGATCGGCTGGATATTGGGGTTAGTCCAGCAGATGGTGGGCTCGAAGCCCTCCTCGCGCAGAAGCCGGACCGGCTCAAGCGAGCAGGGCCCGCAGCAGGCATGCAGCAATAGCGGTATGCGTTCCATGGCCCTCCTCTCACCCTCAAGCTGCCTGCAACGCGGGTTCCGAACCCATGTCCCATCTGCAACGCGGGTTCCGAACCCAGGTTGCAGGCGCTCGTGTCTGTACAGCCCTATTGTGACCTTGAACCACCCAAACAGAGCGCCTGCGTTGTGGGATAATAGATAAGTTACGTACTCCAACCGAGAGGGGTTTCATGTCCTCCCAAGATCGTCCCAGCTTCCCCAAGCGCGCCATCATCACCGGCGGCATGCCCTACGGCAACAAGAACCTGCACTTTGGCCACATCGGCGGCGTCTTTGTCCCCGCCGACTTCTTTGCCCGCTTCTTGCGCGACCGCATCGGCGCCGAGAATGTCATCTTCGTCTCGGGCACCGACTGCTACGGCTCCCCCATCATGGAGGGCTACCGCAAGAAGGTTGCCGAAGAGGGCTACGAGGGAACCATCACCGATTACGTCCAGGCCAACCATGACCTCCAGAAGGAGGCTCTGGACGCCTACGGCATCTCGCTCGACATCTTTGGCGGATCGGGT
>DJXA01000072.1:4007-6514 GCA_002449555.1 Atopobiaceae bacterium UBA7016
AGCAGGGCTACCTGAAGAAGATGTCCACGCGCCAGTTCTACGACACGCAGGTGGGCCAGTTCCTCAACGGCCGTCAGGTCATCGGCCGCTGCCCCGTGCAGGGCTGCAAGTCCGAGAAGGCCTATGCCGACGAGTGCGACCTGGGCCACCAGTTTGACCCCGAGGAGCTCATCTCGCCCGTGTCCCAGCTCTCCGGCACCACGCCTGAGCTGCGCCCCGTTGACAACTGGTACTTCGACCTGCCCGCCTTCCGCGAGAGCCTCGAGAAGCTGATGGACGAGTGGGATGCCGACCCGCAGGTGCGCGCCATCGTCACGCAGACCGTGCGCGAGTCGCTCGTCGACCCGGTCATCTTCGTCCAGAACAAGTTCCGCGCCGAGTTTGACGCCGTGGAGCCCAGCCTGCCCGACCACCGCATCATTGAGGCCGAGGGCAACCAGTCCTCCTTCCAGGTTGCCTTCGCCAACTGGCAAGACCGCGACGCTGCGCGCGAGCGCCTGGAGGAGGCCGGCGTGCGCTTCCGCACCGGCAAGACGCTCCTCCCCTTCCGCCTGACGGGCAACATCGACTGGGGCGTCCCCGCGCCAGACCTTGAGGACGTCACTGGCCTCACCGTGTGGGTGTGGCCCGAAAGCCTGTGGGCGCCCATCTCGTTCACGCAGACGGTGCTCGCCAACGCGCCGGAGGGCCGCTACTCCTCCAACGACTGGCACGACTGGTGGTGCGCGGACGACGCCCGCGTGTTCCAGTTCATCGGCCAGGACAACATCTACTTCTACTGCGTGGCGCAGCCCGCCATGTGGGAGGCGCTGGGCTGGGGCCTCTTCCAGGACACGCCCATCGCCAACTACCACATCCTGTTCATGAACAAGAAGGCCTCCAGCTCGGGCAAGATCAAGCCGCCCATGGCAGCCGACCTGCTGGAGTACTACACCGCCGAGCAGCTGCGCTGCCACTGGCTGTCGCTCGGCCTTGACCAGAAGGCCGTCTCGTTCTCGCCTAAGGCGTTTGACACGAGCGTGAGCCACAAGGACAAGAAGACGGGCGAGGACGTGCTGGTCAAGGATGACCCGCGCGTGGTTGACCCCGCCCTCAAGGAGAGCGCCTTCCTCACCAACATCTTCAACCGCCTGGCACGCAGCTGCTTCTATGGCGCTGCCAACGCGTGCGAGGGGCACCTGCCCGTCTCCGCCCCGCACTCCGAGGTGGTTGAGGCCTGCAAGAAGGCCACGCTGGACTACGAGCGCTGCGCGCATGGCTTTGACGCCCACAGTGCCCTGGCCGTGGTTGAGGAGTTCGCACGCGCCGAGAACAAGCGCTGGGGCGATGCGAGCAAGGCCGCCAAGGGTGATGACGCCGCCTACGACCAGGCACTTGCCGACGCCTTCGCGGCGCTGCGCACCACCTGCCTGCTCATGCACCCGGCCGTCCCCACTGGCTGCGAGCTGATTGCGGAGTACCTCAACTTTGACAAGGACCTGTTCTTCTCGTGGGGGCACGCCTTTGACGGAGTGACGGAGCTGGCCGCCGCACTGGGCGAGACGCCCGAGCAGCACAAGCTCGTGGCGCTTCCCCCGCGCTTCGACTTCTTCAAGAAGCACGAAAGCCAGGGCCGCTAACCATGGCACCAGTCGTTCCCGCCCCGTATCGCACGCGCCTTTACCCGCGGCCGTCGGTGCCGCTGCTGCTGGCGCAGCGCGTGGCCACCGATGACGGTGCCGAGCTGGCCACCTTTGTCTACGGACCAGAGGACGCCGACGTACGTGCACTGCTTGCTGACGCGCCGGTGTTGGCGCTTCACGGCAACGGCGGCTCGCACGCCACGTTCTCTGCCGTCATGGAGCCGCTCATCGCTGCAGGAAAGGCCGTCATCGCCTTCGACGGGCGCGGGCAGGGGCTTTCAACGCGCGGCACGCTGCCGTTGACCTACGAGCTCTTTGCCGAGGACGCCCTGTGCGTGCTCGACGCGCTGCATGTGACGTCGGCCCATGTGGTCGGCCACTCGGACGGCGGCATCGAGGCGCTGCTTCTGGCGCGCGATCATGCGAGCCGCGTGCGCTCCATCGTGGCCGGCGGGGCGAACCTCACGCCCGAAGGCGTCATCGACGAGTGGGACACCGAGGCATCGGCGGCGTGCGGACGCGCATGGGCAACGTGGGTGACCGACGGAGGCCTTCCTGCCGAGGTTGACCCCACGCTGCTGCCCTCCCTGGAGGACACCCTCATTGATGCCGAGCTCTTGCAGCTGATGGTTGACGAGCCGCACATCGAGGCTTCGTCGCTCGCGACCATCTCGTGCCCCGCTTGCGTGCTTGTGGGCGAGCACGACTGCATCACCCGCGACCAGACTGAGGCAATTGCCGCGGCCATCCCTGGCGCCCGTTTGGTCACCGTCCCCGACATGGGGCATAGCCTGCCGCGCAAGGCGCCTGACAGCGTAGCCGTGCAGGTGCTGGTCAACATCATTTTGGCAAGAAACTAAGCGCTTGTTGACGCGCTGAGGCCCG
>DJXA01000072.1:6654-7903 GCA_002449555.1 Atopobiaceae bacterium UBA7016
CGGGCCTCAGCGCGTCAACAAGCGCAATCGTCAGCTAGTCGTCGATGGTGATGGAGGCGATGACCGGCTGATCCTCTGGAGCAACCGTTCCGTTGTTGTCCTGCACGGGCGTGTTCTCGGCAATCGCATCCACGACGTCCATGCCGTCGGTCACGCGGCCAAAGGCCGCATACTTGCCGTCAAGCGAGTCCATGCTGTCCTGATGCACGATGAAGAACTGCGAACTCGCCGAGTCGTACTCCGACGAGCGCGCCATCGAGATGACCCCGCGCTGGTGCGGAATCACGTTAGTGACCCCATTGGCGTAGAACTCGCCCTTGATGGTCCTGCCAGAGCCGCCCGTGCCGTTACCGTAGGGGTCTCCGCCCTGAATCATGAAACCGGCAATGATGCGGTGGAAGGTCAGGCCGTCGTAGAAGCCGTCCGAGGCAAGGTCCATAAAGTTCTGCACCGTGATGGGAGCCTGGTCCGCATAGAGCTCAAGCTTGATGGTGCCGAAGTTGTCCACACGAATGGTCGCATGGTGCGTACCCGTCACCTCCGCTGAATCAAGGGGCGCTTCCGTGGACTCAGAAGCGGTCTCCTGCGTTGCCTCGCTCTCGGCATCGGACCCACCGCCACAGGCGGTCAATACCGAGGTAGCGGCCATACCCGCCAGGCCCAGAAACGATCGACGACTCATGTCCATAGTGGTCTCCCCTTACTCGAGCTCGAACGCGCCCGTGTAGAGCTGGTAGTACGTGCCCTTCTGGGCAATCAGCTCGTCGTGCGTACCGCGCTCAATGATGTGACCGTGGTCAAGCACGATGATGACGTCAGAGTTGCGGACCGTCGAGAGGCGGTGCGCGATGACGAAGGTGGTACGGCCCTCCATCAGGGCATCCATACCGCGGCTCACAATCTGCTCGGTACGGGTATCGATGGAACTCGTCGCCTCGTCCAGAATCATGACCGGAGGATCGGCCACGGCGGCGCGGGCAATGGAGAGCAGCTGGCGCTGACCCTGCGAGAGGCTCTCGGCGTTGTCGGTAAGCATCGTGTCATAGCCCTCGGGCAGACGCGTGATGAACGAATGCGCACCTACCAGCTTCGCGGCCTGGATGCACTGCTCGTCGGTGGCGTCGAGGCGGCCATAGCGGATGTTGTCCATGACCGTACCCGTGAACAGGTTGACCTCCTGTAGCACAATGCCCAGCGAACGGCGCAGCGACTCCTTCTTGATCTTGTTGATGTTGATGCCGTCGTAGCG
>DJXA01000072.1:8010-8439 GCA_002449555.1 Atopobiaceae bacterium UBA7016
AGCGGTTGATGAGGTTGGTGATGGTAGTCTTGCCCGCACCGGTGGCACCTACGAAGGCCACCTTCTGGCCCGGGAAGGCATCGATGCTGATGTTGTGCAGCACGATGTGCTCCGGCACGTAGCCAAAGTCAACGTCGTCGAGCACCACGTCGCCCATGACCGGCACGTAGTCAACGGTGCCCTCGGTCTGGTGCGGATGCTTCCACGCCCACACGCCGCTGCGGTCCGTGGGCTCAAGCTCCTCAAGCACGTCAACCATGTCGTCGTCCATGCGCACACGCACCAGCTCGACGTAGCCCTCGTCGGTCTCGGGCACCTCGTCAAGCAGCTGGAAGATGCGCTCGGCGCCAGCAAGGCCCATGACCACGAAGTTGATCTGGTGCGAGATCTGGCCGATGGAGCCCGCGAAGCGCTTGGTGAGGTTGAGGA
>DJXA01000120.1:0-3049 GCA_002449555.1 Atopobiaceae bacterium UBA7016
TCACCACCTTTGCGCTGGTGGCGTTTGGTCTGCTCATGATCTACTCCTCCTCGTCCATCGTCGCGATGACGTCGGAGGACACCAACTACAACGCGGCCTACTACGTGACGCGCCAGGCCGTCTTTGTGGCCGCGGGTCTTGCGGCCGCGGCCTTCGTGGCGTTTACCGACTATCACCTGTGGTCGCGCACGCTGCTGCCGCTCATCTGGGTGGCTACGGTGGCGCTTCTGGTCTTGGTCTTTACCGCGGCCGCGGGCCGCGACGCCTATGGCGCCACCCGCTGGATCGAGGTGGGCCAGTTCAACCTGCAGCCGTCGGAGTTTGCCAAGGTGACGATCATCTTGACCGCGGCAAACCTCGCCTCGCGGTACTTCGAGGAGCGCTCGCTCACGCTTGACCGCTTCTTCGAGCTGATGGTGATTGGTGTGGCGGTGCCGCTCATCCTCATCGTGTTCCAGCCCGACAAGGGCACCACCATCATCTGCGCGGCCACCATCTTTGTCATGGCCTATCTGGCCGGCGTGCCGCGCTCGTGGCTTCTGGCCGCCTTGGCGCTCGGCATCGTGGGCGTGCTCGTGCTGTCGCTGAAGGACGAGTACTCGCGTGCCCGCGTGCTCACCATGCTCAACCCGTGGAAGGACCCGTACGGTGACGGCTACCAGCTCATCCAGGGCTTCTACGCGTTCTCGTCCGGCGGGCTCTTTGGCGTAGGCGTGGGCCTTTCGCGTCAGAAGTACTCGTATCTGCCCATGGCCTATAACGACTTTATCTTTGCCGTGATCGGCGAAGAGCTGGGCCTGGTGGGCACACTGGGCGTGCTTCTGGGCTTTGGCCTTCTGGTGTGGGCGGGCTTCCAGATCGCGCGCTATGCGCCCGACATGTGCGGACGCCTCATCGCCGCGGGCTGCACCACGCTCATCCTCATCCAGCTCTTGGTCAACATCGGTGGCGTGCTGGGCATGATTCCCCTGACGGGCAAGCCACTGCCGTTTTTGTCGTATGGCGGCTCGTCCATCGTGTCGTGCCTGCTTTTGGTGGGCTTCGTGGCGTCGGTTTCTCGCCACTCGGCCCTGCCCGAGACGGCCTATGACCGCGCCCGCCACGGCTTCTCGGCGGGGCCCGAGGCAGCGTACGCCGCGCGTGACGACTATGCGCTGGTGGGGGAGGCCACGCCTCGCTCCGCGCGCCCTGCGGGGAGCAGCGCGGGGTTCTCGGTCGTTTCGGGCTCCGGCTCGGCGCGCGTGGGCAGCTCGGTGCAGCCGGGCCGGGCGGGCGACACGAGCGTGGAGGGCATCCGTGCCTCGCGCGCATTCTCTGAGGCGCATTCCTCGGGGCGCGTCACCACCGACGCTAGCGGCCGCAGGCGCATCGACCTTGGCCCCAGCGCCGCAGACCGCCTGAGGTCTTCTCGCGGAAAGTCAAACTGAAAGGAGCTCGGCCATGTCGTCCAAGCTCAAGGTAGCCATTGCCGCGGGCGGAACCGCGGGACACATCAACCCGGCGCTCGCGCTTGCCGAGGAGCTCTCGGCACGCGGCCATGAGGTGGAGTTCTTTGGTCAGTCGACCCGTCTTGAGGCCACGCTGGTGCCTCAGGCGGGCTTTCCCTTCTCGGTGATCGAGGTTACGGGCTTCGACCGCTCCAAGCCGTGGACGCTCATCACGGCGCTCATCCGCATGGTGGCGGCCGAGCGCAAGGTGGGCAAGGTGTTTGCGGCGGAGGGCAAGCCCGACGTGGCCGTGGGCTTCGGCGCCTACGTGGAGCTGCCCCTGGTGCGCTGGTGTGCCCACAACCACGTGCCGTACGCGCTGCACGAGCAGAACTCCGTGCCCGGCCTTGCCAACAAGGTGAGCGCCAAGCAGGCGTCGGCGCTCTGCATCTCGTTCCCCGCGGCCGCGAAGGCCTTCGAGGGACGCACGGGCGCGCACACCAAGGTCTGCGTGACGGGAAACCCCGTTCGCCGTTCCGTAGTGGATGCCTCGCGCGCTGACGGCCGTGCTCAGCTGGGCATTGCCGAGAACGAGACGCTCCTTCTGGTGTTTGGTGGAAGCCTGGGCGCCCGCCACCTCAACCAGGGCGTGACGGCGCTGAAGCAGCAGATTCTCTCGCGTCCTGACGTGCGCGTCATTCACTCCACAGGCCGCGACGAGTACGACTCGGTGGTCGAGGCGCTGGCGCTGACCGAGGAGGAGGCCGCCCGCTGGAAGGTCATGCCCTACATTGACGACATGGGCCACGCGCTTGCCGCGGCCGATCTGGTGCTTTCGCGCGCCGGCGCGTCGTCGGTGGCAGAGATTGCCGCCAAGGCGGTGCCGAGCATCCTCGTGCCGTATCCGTTTGCCACGGCCGACCACCAGACCACGAACGCACACCTTTTGGTGGACGAGGGCGCGGCCACGCTGGTCACCGACGCGGAGATCGATGCTCCCGTGTTCGCGAACACGCTGTTCGAGCTTCTGGACGACGCGGACAAGCGCACCCAGATGCGCGAGGCCGCCTACAAGCTTGGGCAAGACCGCGCCGCGGCCGCCCTTGCCGACCAAGTCGAACTCATCGCCCGCTAAGTGGGTGGGACAAGGGTTCCGAACCCGTGTCCCACATCGATTCAACACGCCCTACATAGCCGTTGGGTACAATAGGAAAGTTACGCAAGTCCCTGGAGAGGGGAGTTTCCATGGAAGAGATCCCGTCGGCCTCGAGCTTCTCGGGTGTGCATTTTATCGGCATTGGCGGTGCGGGCATGAGCGGCATCGCGCTGGTGCTCAATGAGCGCGGCTGTCATGTGACCGGCTCTGACCTCAAGGTGTCGAGCTATGTGCGCGACCTCGAGGACGCTGGCATCGAGGTGCACGTGGGCCACGCCGCCCAGACCATCGATGACGTCAAGCCCGACGTCGTGGTCATCTCCTCGGCCATTCCCGACACCAACCCCGAGGTCGTTCGCGCACGCGAGCTGGGCATTCCCGTGTGGCCGCGTGCCAAGATGCTCTCGGCGCTCTCGCTTGACGCCACCACCGTGGCCGTCGCGGGCACGCACGGCAAGACCACCAC
>DJXA01000120.1:3231-3784 GCA_002449555.1 Atopobiaceae bacterium UBA7016
AGGGCGGCTACTTCGTGTGCGAGGCCGACGAGTCTGACGGCTCGTTCCTCTTCCTGCGTCCCAGCGTCGAGGTGGTCACCAACATCGAGGCCGACCATCTTGACCACTACGGCACGCTCGAGAACATCGAGAAGACCTTCTGCGAGTTCATGGACCTGGTGGGCGAGGACGGCACCGTCATCATCTTTGGCGATGACCCGCACTACGTCGAGCTGGCGCGCTCCACGGGCCGTAATGTGGTGACGTACGGCTTCGAACCCACCAACGACTTCGTGTGCGTTCCTGGCGAGCCCACCGGCACGCTGGCCACCACCTGCGTGGTGAAGGCGCCGAACGGCGAAGAGGTCAACATCACCATCAAGGCCAACCCGGGCCGCCACAACCTCGCTAACGCCTGCTCCTGCATCGCCGTGGCGGCGACGCTGGGGGCAGACCTGCAAGCCGCCGCAAAGGCCCTCTCGTGCTTCGAGGGCGCCCACCGTCGCTTCACGCACGTGGGCGACGTGGACGGCATCACCGTGGTGGACGACTACGGTCACCATCCCACCGAGAT
>DJXA01000121.1:0-791 GCA_002449555.1 Atopobiaceae bacterium UBA7016
GTGCTGGCCGAGGCCCTGGAGCAACATAGGGCGACGTTTATCACCGAGATGGACTTTGTCTGGCTGAGCCAGGTGGGCTGCGATCTGGTGCGCATCCCGGTGCCGTACTACATCTTTGGCACCGAGCACCATGCCGCCTGCATCGAGCACCTGGACCATGCCTTCGAGTGGGCCCAGCGCTGGGGCATCAAGGTGCTCGTGGACCTGCACACCGTGCCCCTGAGNNCACACCGCCTGCGTGGAGTACCTCGACAACGCCTTCATGTGGGCCAGCCGCTGGGGCATCAAGATCCTTGTTGACCTGCACACCGTTCCCCTGTCGCAGAACGCCTTCGACAACGGCGGCTACATGGGCCTGTGCGCCTGGGCCCAGGACCAGGGCCGCATCGACTTTGCGGTGGACGTGCTCGAGAGGCTCGCGCGGCGCTACGCCGGCAACGAGGCGCTCTGGGGCATCGAGGCGCTCAACGAGCCGGCCAACGACCAGCTGCTCCAAATGAACCTGCGCAACTACGGCAAGCGGTTCCCCGAGCGCGTCGCACGCTCCAAGGCCATCGACCGCCAGACCCTGCTTGCCTTCTACGACACCGTGTACCAGCGGCTGCGCCCCATCGTGGGNNGGGGCATCGAGGCCCTCAACGAGCCGGCCAACGAGTACATGCTGAACATGAACCTCAAGAACTACGGCGAGCACTACCCCGAGCGCGTGGCTCGCTCCAAGGCCATTCCGCGCGACGTGCTGCTTGACTTCTACGACCGCGTCTACCAGCGACTTCGTCCCATCGTCGGCC
>DJXA01000121.1:888-1109 GCA_002449555.1 Atopobiaceae bacterium UBA7016
TTCCACGACCAGTTTGAGCTTGAGACCTGGGACAACCTGCTGCCAGCCAGCCAGTACGACAACGTGGTCATCGACACGCACCTCTACATGAACTTCCAGGACTTTGGCTTCCAGCGCTATGACGTGGAGGAGTACCAGGCGAAGGTCGCGGAGTTTGCCGAGCAGGTGAAGCACGCCGCCCAGTTCCATCAGGTGCTGGTTGGCGAGTGGTGCCTGGGCAA
>DJXA01000121.1:1169-1427 GCA_002449555.1 Atopobiaceae bacterium UBA7016
GGCGAGTGGTGCCTGGGCAACCACAACCCGCACAAGACCGAGATGGACGCCGACGAGCTGCGCGCCTTCTATCGCACGCTGGCCGACGCGCAGCTGGACGCGTGGGACCAGGGCATCGGCGGCTGCTATTGGAGCTACCGCGTGGACGACCCCACGCATCGCGACTGGGACCTGCGCACCTGCGTGGCCCAAGGCTGGATCGACATGGCCCACGGACTGTAAGGCAAGCGAGTCACCAATATCGACGGGCCCGCATGA
>DJXA01000121.1:1500-1755 GCA_002449555.1 Atopobiaceae bacterium UBA7016
CCGCATGGGGAATTCCCCATGCGGGCCCGCGCCTGTTCAAAAGGTGAAAGCGCTAAACTGTTAGCCGTCGCTTACTTTAGGAGGAAGTATGACGCGCAAAGACCAGATTGGTGCCGCCTACCGCAAGCTGGGGCGCGGCGCGTCCATCTACGACGGGATGATGACCTGCACCACCACGCTCGGCACCGCCATCAGTCGCGCTGTGTGGGGCATCGGGCCCGAGCTCAACGCGGCCTATCTGAACTGCGTGTTTGA
>DJXA01000121.1:1885-22237 GCA_002449555.1 Atopobiaceae bacterium UBA7016
GGCGTGCTCACCATGCCGCTCTACCAGACACTGCCGCAAGCGCAGATCACCTGCCTCGACTACTCAGCCGACATGATGGCGAGCGCACAGCAGAAGGCCGAGACGCTCGGCGTTGCCAACGTCACGTTTACGCAGGGCGACGTGGGTGCCCTCCCCTTTGCAGATAGCAGCTTCGACGTCATGCTCTCCATGAACGGCTTCCACGCCTTCCCCGACAAGGAGGCCGCCTACGCCGAGACGTACCGCGTGCTCAAGCCAGGCGGCACCTTCTGCGGCTGCTTCTACGTTGAGGGTGAGAAGGCCCGCACTGACTGGTTTATCAAGCATCTCTACGTGCCCAAGGGCTTCTTCACGCCGCCGTTCGAGACGAGCACGAGCCTGTTGCGGCGCCTCTCGACGCTTTACGCAAGCGCTCGCGTGCAGTGCTTTAACTCCATCGCGTGCTTTGCCTGCGTGAAGTGATTCTCCATTTGGGCCTGTCCCTATTGGGGACTTGAGGCCATGGCGTCCTGCACGGAGAGCCACACGCCGAGCGCCATGAGGGCAAACGCCACCCAGAACTGCAGACCCGGCAGCTCGCGCGTCGTCAGCATGCCCAAAAGCGCGCCGATGAAGGGTGACGTGGCATAAAACGCGCTGGTACGCGCTGCACCAAGGCGAGCCTGCGCCTTCACGTAGCACCACACGCTGAGTCCGACCGAAAAGAAGCCCAGCAGCATCACAGCCAGGCAGTCGCCCAGAGGCGCGAGCCCCTCGCCCGCCAGCGCCGACACCACAAGCGAGCCTGCGCCAGAGCCCAGGCCCTTGATTAGCACCACCTGGCGCACGTCGCGCTCGGAGAGGCTGGCCGTGCAGTTGTTCTCGAAGCCCCAGCACACGCATGCGCCCAGCACCAAAAGCGCACCTGGCGTGAAGCGCAGCGCCTCGGCTCCCTCAAACGAAAGGAGCAAGCAAGCGCAGGTGATGACCACGATGGCCCGCACCAAGAGCGAACTCACCTTTTCGCGAAAGAGAACCACCGCGATGATGGTGGTAGCCACGATCTCGAAGTTGTTGAGGAGCGACACCACCTGCGGCGCCGTAAGGGCAAGGCCCAGCATCAAAAGGATGGGCGCCGCCATGTCAAGCAGCACCATGGCCACAACAAAGCGCAGGTCAGAGCGCTGTATAGACGATGTGCTAGACGTATGGCCAGCCATCTTCTCGGCAGCGATGATGCCCGCCATACCGACACCCGCACCCACGTACAGCAGACCAGCCTCCATCACCGGACCCACGCTCGCCTGCATCAACTTTGAAACCGGAGCCATCAGCGCATAGAGCGCCGCGGCAAGAATCGCCAGGGCCGTAGCCTTCTTCGCAGAATACATCACGTTTCCAAACACGCCGTCTGTTATCGTATGATTCGTACGATAGAGACAACGCTCCCGCAACGACAGAAGCAAACAGGCCCATCTGTGCGTTTCTGAACGGACGAGCGCGATTGTACGGAAACGGACAGCAGCAATGGGAGTGTTCAACGACAAGGTCTACGAGGTAGTCAGGCAGATTCCCGAGGGCTACGTGACCACCTACGGCGACATCGCCCGCGCCATCGGTCAGCCGCGCAAGGCCCTCTTCGTGGGCTACGCCATGAAGTCATCGCTTGAGCCGGGCGCCGTGCCCTGTCACCGCGTGGTGTACAAGGACGGCCACTTCTGGGCGCGCGACGAGGACGGAACCCCCAGCGTGCAGCGCATCATGCTCGAGCGCGAGGGCGTGCCCTTCTTGGACGACAATCACGTGGACCTGGACGCGTGCCACTGGACGCCTGGAACGATGGACGCGGAAGGGCGACCCACCGATATCGACTGGGCCGCTGAACTGGGAGACTTCGCGTAACGGCGCAGCTACTCCTTCACCGTCTCGCCCAGAGCCGCGGCAGCAATCACGAGCGCGGCGCCGATGGCCCCCGACACGCCGAGCGGCTCGTGCAGGACAAGCGCCGACCCCAGCACCGAGACCACGGGCTCGAGGTAGCCCAGAAGCGCGATTTCCTGTACCGGAAGCACGCCCATCGCGCCAAAGTAGAAAATGTAGGCAATGCCCGTCTGCACCACCACGAGCACGGCCAGCAGCGCATACGAAAGCGCATCGGCACCACCCAGAGGAATGCCTCCGTTTTTCACCAGCACATACGGCAGCACGGTCGCGGCAGAGGCGCCAAGCTGCACGATGACCTTGTCGTACGCGTCCACCTGGCCGATGCGCTTGTTGCAGATGACGATGCCCACAAAGGCGAGCGCCGCGGCAAGGCCAAGGCCGGCGCCCGTAAGGTCCACTCCCCCAGCGATCCCCGCGGGCAGGTCGCTCACCAGCATGATGCCGACAAACGCCGCCACGATGCAGGCCAGGCGCTTCGGCCCGATATGCTCGTGGAACACGAAGGGCGAAATGGCGATGACGATGATGGGCGCCATGTAGTTGCAGAGGCTCGCAATGGCCACGGTGGTGTATGCGTACGCGGCAAAGAGGAAGATCCAGTTGAGACCCAGGCAGATGCCGCTTATCACGAGCCAGCGGAGGTTGGCGCGGATGGCCGCAACGTCAGGCCGCTTGCCGCGCAGAAGCTGGAACAGCAGCACAAAGAGCGCGCCGCACGAGCCGCGCACGAGCACGACCACCTCGGACGGCAGGTTGATGAATCGCGTCATGGTGCCGATGGTACCGTAGAGCACCACCGCGACTATGAACTGCAACCGTGCCTTGGCAAGCTCCACTGCGCCCCCATTCATTGCGCCGGCGGCTATACCCGAATCACGCGGCTTTCGGTCACCACGAGCTGCGCCGAGAGGTCATGCGCGTCGATGACGCCTTCGGCCGCTAGGTCCTCCGAGAACTGTGCCTCGCGACAGAGACCCACCGACACGCCGTCAAACTTTGCCAAAAACGTGTCGTAGAAGCCGCCGCCGTAGCCCATGCGCCTGCCCGCCGCGTCAAACGTGAGGCCGGGAACCAGCGCCAGCATGCGCTCGCCCGTCCTGAGCTGCTGTTCGTTCTCGTCCAAGGGAGCTGGCTCGTCCATGCCCAGGCTGCTGCGGACGAGGTCGTCAAACGAGGTGACCTTGAACCAGCGCATCTCATGCGTGCCCGGCACGCACCACGGCAGGGCGACCACCTTTCCCGCGTCCCACGCTGCCTGGATGATGCCGCGAGTGCGCACCTCGGGCCCGAAGTCCAGATACGCAAGCAGGACGTCTGTCTCAGCAAACTCGGGCAGTGCAACGAGGTTGGCCTCAATGCCCGCGTCAATCGTGGCACGTGCACCTTCGCCCAGCTCCTTACGGACAGCACGAAAGCGCTTCCGCAGCTCCTTCTTACGCGCGTCAACAACCGCATCGCCCACGGCAACCCCCTAGCGTCCTCGCGGCACAAGATTCAATCGGCACGAGCATAGCAGCGCCGTATGACAAAACGAATACCCAAAGGTATCCAACTCTGCAGCGGCACCATCGCAAAGAAAAAGGCGTGCGTCGGAATCCCAACGCACGCCTTTACCTGCGAATCGTTTGAAACGAAAGACTAGGCCTCGAGCCAGGCCGCAGCCTCGTCGGCAGAGACGGGACGAATGTCCGCGTCAGCCTCGTACGGGCTATCCTCGCCACCGAGACCGCAGAAGAAGTACAGGCCACCCTTGGTCTTGTAGAGGGTCTCCTCATAGCCGGCGGGATCGCCATAGTAGCCATAGGAACGGCTGCCCAGGGCCTCCGCCTTCTCGGTGTCATAGACGTGCCTCTTGCCTTCGAACATCTTGGTCTTGCGCATGGTTCCTCCTTATATGAGTAGTGGAGTCAGTTTTTTGGTCACATGCAGACGCTCACCATGAAAGCGAATGCATTTGCCCTGCTAGCGTACCCATTGCAGCAGGAACACGCCCGTTAGGAAACAAAAGGTACACACGTTGTTCAACTAACCTGCACGTTTCATTCAGATTTGCCCTTCAAAACCTAGTCGTAGCGCTCGTCAAACACGCGCTTGGTCTTCTTCTCGCTGCGCGGCAGAACGCCCAGCTCGACGATCTTGACCAGCGGCGTGAAACCGATGCGGTGACGCACGCGACGTGCCACGCGACCGCGCAGCTCCTCCCAGTCGACGCTGCCGTTGGTCTCCACGTAGATGCGCATGGTGTCGCGGCCGTCCAGGTGGCTCAGACGGATCTGGTACTCGCTGGAGAGCTCGGGGAAGCTCGCGAGAATCTCTTCGATCTGCGCCGGGAACACGTTGACGCCGTGGATCTTCATCATGTCGTCGGAGCGGCCGGTGATGGTGTCGATGCGCGGGTGCTCGTTGTGGCCGCAGCCGCACTCGCCCGGCACGATGCGCGAGAGGTCGTGCGTACGGAAGCGAATGAGCGGCGCGCCCTCCTTGACGAGGGTGGTGAGCACGATCTCTCCCCACTCGCCGTCAGGCAGGTTCTCGCCCGTCTCGGGATCAATAATCTCCAGGTAGACGTAGTCGCTCCACACGTGCATCTCGTGGCCGTGCTGGCAGCTGATGCCGATGCCGGGGCCGTACACCTCGGTGAGGCCATAGATGTCGTAGTACTCAACGCCCAGCGCGTCGATGATGCGCTGGCGGATCTTCTCGCCCGAGCGCTCGGAGCCGGTGATGAGCTTCTTCAGCTTGATCTGGTCCTTAATGCCGCGGCGCTCAATCTCTTCGGCAAGCAGCAGCGCGTAGGAGGCGGTGGCGGTGAGCACCGTGGACTGCATGTCAATCATGAACTGAATCTGCTTCTCGGTGTTGCCCGGGCCCATGGGGATGGCCATGGCGCCGAGGCGCTCGCAACCGGCCTGGAAGCCGATGCCCGCAGTCCACAGCCCGTAGCCCGGCGTGATCTGCACGCGATCCTCGGACGTGACGCCCGCGTACTCGTAGCAGCGCGCGAACTGGATGGCCCAGTCGTCCACGTCCTTCTGGGTGTAGGGAATGATAACCGGCGTGCCTGTGGTACCGCTGGAACTGTGAATGCGGACGATCTCGTTGTCGGGCACAGCAGCCAGTCCCAGCGGATAGGCCTCGCGCAGGTCATGCTTCTCGGAGAACGGCAGCTTGTGGAAGTCCTCCACCGAGGAGACGCCCGTGATGCCGGCCTCGCGAAGGCGCCGGCCGTAGAAGTTGTTTGAGGCAAGCAGGCGCTGTACCTGCGTGTTCACCTGCTCGAGCTGCTTGTCGCTGATCTGCATGGGTCGGTTCCTTTCCGTAGGCGAACCACCAAGGACTGTTCTTGGTGGTTCCGCTTTACTGTACGTATGTCAGGGCGCGAGCGTTCAGGTCTTGGAAGCGCTCGGGCACCAGACGCCTGATCGCGCCGGCGATGTCGTCCGTGGTCAGGCTGAGCACGCCGGTGCGCACCGCCGCGCCCAGAAGCACCACGTTCAGGCACTTGGCCGAGCCGAGGTCTCGCTCGGCAGCCGCGGCGTCAACAACTACCAGGTGCTCGACCTGCTCGCGCAGGTAGGCCATGATGGCGTCCACGTCATACGCGGGGCCTCCCACGAGCGCGCTCGCGGGAACGATGGCTCGGTCGCTCACCACCACAGTGCCGCCGGGGCGCAGGTACGCCAGCTGGCGTACAGCCTCGGCAGGCTCAAAGGCAATGATGAGGTCGGCCTTGCCCTTGCCGATAAGTGGAGACGCCGCGCCGTCGCCCAGGCGCACGTGGCTGAAGACGCTGCCGCCGCGCTGCGCCATGCCGATGGTCTCGGCCGTCTTTACGGGCAGGCCACGGTCCATGGCCGCCGCTGCCAAAAGCTTTGATGCGAGGACGGTACCCTGACCGCCCACGCCGCAGAGGACGATGTTGTCGCTCACAGTCGCTCACCTCCCGAGATGGCACCCACGGGGCACACCTGCTCGCACAGGGTGCATCCGCTGCACTGCGTCTCGTCGATAACCGCCTTGCCGTCCTTGAGTGCGATGGCCGGGCAACCCAGCTCGCGAATGCAGCGCTGGCAGCCGATGCACTCGTGGGCATCGACGTGGCTCTTGGCCTGCGGCCGTGCGAGCACCACACACGGGCTCTTGAAGATGATGGCCTTGACGCCCGGTTCGTCGGCCACGCGGCGCACCGTCTCGACGGCGAGCTTGTGGTCAAGCGGGTCAACCGTCTCAACCGTGGTCAGGCCGATGGCGCGCAGCACGGCCTCGATGCTCACCTTCTGCACGACCTCGCCCATCATGGTGCGGCCCGTGCCTGGGTGCGGCTGGTGACCGGTCATGGCCGTGGTGGAGTTGTCGAGCACCACCACCGTGAGATTTGCCTGGTTGTAGAAGGCATTGACCACGCCAGTGATGCCGCTCGCAAAGAACGTGGAGTCACCCACAAAGGCAAAGCACGTGGTGTCGGGCTCCACATGGAAGACGCCTTGGGCAATGTTGATGCCCGCGCCCATGCAGAGGCACGTGTCAACCATGTCGAGCGGCTGGGCGTTGCCCAGCGTGTAGCAGCCGATGTCGCCGCAGTAGATGGTCTTGCGCTTGCCCATGGCCTTCTTCACCGCGTAGAAGCTCGCGCGGTGCGGGCAGCCAGCACAGAGGACCGGCGGGCGTACGGGCAGCTGCGGGGCAGGTGTCGCCGCGGTGCCGTTGACCTGCGGCTCATTGCCCAGGAAGCTCGCCAGCGCCTTACCCACCGACTCAACAGTGTTCTCGCCAGAGGGCTGAATGTCACCCGTCAGCTTGCCACGGATCTTGGTGGTAAGGCCGTACTTTCCGCACACGGAGATGAGCGCGCGCTCGATGACGGGGTCCAGCTCCTCCACGCAGAGGACCTCGTCCAGGCCCGAGAGGAACTCCACCGCCTTGCGCTCTGGGAACGGGAACGGCGTGCCCACGCGCAGCACACGCGGCCGGTCAGCCTCGTCCAGGTTGTCGCTCACGTAGGTGTAGCTGATGCCGTGGGTGGCAATGCCCTTGCGCACAACGCTGCCCTGCTCAGGCAGCACAAAGTTGCGCGGCGAGTCAGAGAACGTGTCGGCCAGCTGGGCGTTGCGCGCCTCGATCTTAGCGTGGTTGATTACCGAGAGGCGTGGGAAGATGACCCAGCGCGAGGAGTCCTTGACGAAGCCCTCGGGCTCGTTGCGCTTCCACTCGGCTGGCTCGGCCACCTCAATGGCCTCGTAGCCGTGGTCGACGCGCGTGGTGGGACGCATGAAGACGGGCGTGCCCAGCTGCTCGGAGAGTTCGAAGGCCTCCTGAATCATCTCGTAGGCCTCCTGTACGCCCGACGGGTCGAAGAGCGGCAGCTTAGAGAACCGCGCAAACGTGCGCGTGTCCTGTTCGGTCTGGGACGAGATGGGACCCGGGTCGTCGGCCACGAGCACCACCATGCCGCCCTTCACGCCAATGTACTCAAGACTCATCAGCGGGTCAGACGCCACGTTAAGGCCCACCTGCTTGCAGGTAACGAGCGCGCGGGCGCCCGCGTAGGCGGCTCCCGCAGCGACCTCCATGGCCGCCTTCTCGTTGACGGACCACTCCACGTAGACGTTGCCCTGCTTGCGCTTGGCGACCGTCTCGAGCACCTCGGTCGAGGGCGTACCGGGATATCCGGCCACCACGTTCACGCCGGCGGCAAGCGCGCCGAGTGCGATGGCCTCGTTTCCCATGAGAAAATCTGTATGCATTGAGTCCCCCTGCTCATGCAGTCGATGGAACAGAAGAAACCTTAGCACCTTGGGTTGGCGAGGGCGCGGTTGTTCACACGGTTGAAGCGTTGGGGCGCTAGGATAGGTGCTCGTTGCGCACTTCCTCGTGCGTCATTTTTGCATCCACCCCATCGCTCACCGGAGGAACCGTGTTCTCGTATTTCTGGCCCATCGCACTCGTCGTGCTTTCAAACACCGTCTACCAGGTCTGCTCGAAGAGCGTGCCGGGCGATCTCAACCCGTTCGCGTCACTGACGGTGACGTATCTGGTGGGAGCTGTGGCGTCGGTGATCCTCTACCACGTACTCTACCGCGGAGGCAGCCTCGTCAAGGAGTTTGGGCATCTTAACTGGGCGCCGTTCGTACTGGGCTTTGTCGTGGTGGGCCTTGAGGTGGGCTTCATCTTTGCGTACCGCGCGGGCTGGCAGGTCAGCGCCGCAGCCGTGGTTCAGAGCGGGTTTCTCGCCATTAGCCTGCTGGCCGTGGGAACGCTCTTCTATCACGAGCCCCTCACCGCGAGCAAGGTCATCGGGATCGCGCTCTGCATCATCGGCCTCGTCTTCATCAACCGATAGAATAAACGGCAGGTCAGCCGGCCGCGAAGGAGGCATCATGCGCGTCACACACCTCTATCATTCGGGCTTTCTCATCGAGCTCAAGCGGCGCACGCTGCTCTTCGATTGGTATCCCACGTCACTGGAGATGGCGCAGCATGACCTGGGGCTGATTCGGCCTGACCGTAAGCTGTATGTCTTCATCTCGCATGCGCACGAGGATCACTACCTGCGTTCCATTTGGCAGCTGGCCGGGCGCTTCCCCGCATGCGAGCCCACCTTCATCGTTGACTCCCCCATCGCCTACGACGCGCCGGCGGAGCAAGAACTCGACGTGGTCGGATGCGTGCCTGAGCAGATCTACGACATCGATGGGGGCATGGAGGTCACCACGCTGAACTCAACCGACGAGGGCCTTGCCTTTTGCGTGGATGTGGACGGGCGGACCATCTATCACGCAGGTGACCTCAGCGTGTGGTGGTGGCCCGAGCGCGACCGCAAGCTCAACGAGTTCAGCGAAGCGCAGTGCAGCTACTTCCTTGAGGTGCTGGAGGACAAGCATATCGAGCTGGCGATGCTGCCCATTACCCCACGCGCTGGCTCCGAGGGAGACCGCGGCATCGAGCTCTTCATGAAGCAGGTGGGCG
The DNA here is from genome assembly GCA_002449555.1 of Atopobiaceae bacterium UBA7016. Taxonomy (GTDB): domain Bacteria; phylum Actinomycetota; class Coriobacteriia; order Coriobacteriales; family Atopobiaceae; genus UBA1367. The sequence goes on from DJXA01000121.1 coordinate 10,775, forward strand.
CTGACGTGGTGGTGCCCATGCACTACCTTGACATGCGTGCCGAGGCCATGGCGCTGGCCGACAGCAAGCGACTCGCCCCATGGCGAAGCCGCATCCGCTTCGACGAGCAATTCGAACTGTAACCATGCAACGCGGGTTCGGAACCCGTGTCCCATCTGCAACACGGGTTCCGAACCCTTGTCCCACTTCCGCTATGCGAAGACGGGGTGCGGGATGGTCTCGGTATCAAAGTCCTCGTTGCGGCCTTCCTTGATGTAGGGGAAGAGGCTCACGCGGCACTTGATGCGCACCTGGTCGGTGCCCTTGTTGCCCCAGAGGACCTCGAGCTCCTTGCCCTCCTCCACAAGACCGTGGTCGATGGTGCCGATGGAGATCATCTGGCGCGTCTTGCTGGAGAACATGCGGCCGGAGGAGCAGCCCACGAAGGTATCACCGTCATAGACCTCGTCGATGTGCAGCGTTCCGTTGCCCAGGACGAAGTCATAGTCGATAGGCAGCTCGATGGGGTCGACACGCCGCGTGGGGTCCATGCTTGCCTTCACTGCATCGGCAATAGAGTCGACATCCCAGATGAGCGTGCACGCTGTGCGATAGTTGCCCGCCAGCTCGGCCTCAACCGCCTCCTTGCCGATGAAGTCGTGGTCCATGCGCACCATCTTCTGCCAGCCGTTCTCCATGGGCGTGCGATACACGAGATCGCTGTCGGCGGGAAGCGAGCCCGTGATGTTCCACTCCACACCCGGGATGGGGAATGCATAGTGCTCGGTACCCTGCGGGATGGAACCCTCACAGTGGCAGGAGACGTACGTGAACTTGCCCAGCTGGCGGATGCCATAGGGCCCGCCCACACGCAGGACCTCCTCGAGAACGTCCTGGCAGTCCTCGGTGAGGCCATGGATCTCGTAGCCTAGGGTTCCGGCCATACCGGTGCGCAGCACGAAGACCTCGTGTCCGGCAATCCTCAGGCCCTGCTGCAGCCACATGAAACCCAGGTCATGCAGGTCAGTCTGCGTCGCCTGCTCCACAACCTCAAGAGAGCGCGGTCCGCACATCTGGTAGAAGAAATGGCTCTCGGTGCAGTCCTCGACCTCAAAGGAGAACTTGTCCTGGAAGAAAAGGTGGTTGAGGAGCGCCGGATCGGGAAGGAACATCGAGTAGAACGTGTCCTCACCCAGGCGCATCACGATGCCGTCGTTCATGATCTTACCGTTGGGCTGCAGGATGATGACGTGACGCGCCTTCCCCACCGGGTACTTCTTGAAGGTGTTCACGCTCGCCGCCGTAAGGAAGTCGAGGTACTCGACGCCATGGATCAGATAGTTCATGGCCGGGTTCAGGCCACCGTGGATGTAGCAGGTGTCATACCACGAGAGTTCCTCGTCGAGCCATCCGGTGTAGGAGAACGGCTGCAACGGGAAACGTCCGTCAGACATGGGGGTGAACACGCCCTCGTGAGACGTGAACGTGGTGTTCTGAGGGATGCGGTTTTGCAGGTAAGGACTGGGCTTGAACTCGGGTGCGGACATGGTGCTTCCTTTCGCTTTGAGCCTTGAAACTGTGACGTCTTGCCGTTATCGGGCTTTACTGACATCGGTTGAGTCGCTGCGCATCACGTTGTTGTAGGGATAGCGCGCGATGGTGGCACGAATGCGCTTCTGACGCTGGCCGGGGTTGCCCCACACCACGTACACCTCGGTGCCCTCGGCAGCAAACGCCGGGTCAACACAGCCAATCGAGATCATGTGGCGGAAATAGCAGGCGTTCTGACGGCCAAACGAGGTTCCGATGACGTTGCCGTCCGCATCCTCTACGTAGTCGTGGTGGACGAACGGGCTCATCCAGAACTCGACGTCGCTCGGGCTCTCGATAGGCTTGTACGGCTCGACGTCATCGCCCAGGAACTGGCTCTTGAACACGTCGGCAACGTCGTCGGCGTTCCACTCGTAGGTCACAATCTGGCGCGTGGCATCGTCGGCAACCAGCGCCTCGCACGCCTCGCGGCCAATGAAGTCGTGGTCAAGGTGGATCATGCGGCCCCAGCCAAACTCATAGGGGTTATGGAAGAACGCGGTGCGGTCATCAGCCGCGGACCCGTCGAGGAAAAAGCCGTTCTCGTTGCAGGTCATCACCTGGAACTCCATGCCAGGCGTGGTCTGGAGGTATTCCATGAGGCCCGCCACCTGGCTACGCGGCTCGAGGAAGTGCACCTTGAGCTGGGGGAAGCCATTCTCGGCGTGGTTCATGGGGTAGCAGTGCGAACCAAGGCGCCTCATGCCGAGGGGCTGGCCCACCTCCCACAGCTTGGCGTAGACCTCGTGCGCGTCCTGGATGTCGCCATGGACCTCGTAGGCCAGCGTGCCCGCCATGCCCACGCGACAGACCTGCACCTTGTGACCGGCAATTTGGGAGTCACGGAAGCGCAGGTGCCTCATGTCATGGAAGTCCTCGCCTGTTGCTGCCTCGATAACGTCCAGCGAGACCGGCCCGCCAATCTGGTAGAGGAAGACCTTGTCCGTGACAAGCTCGCCCGTCACGCCATACTCCTCGCCATACCTGGTGTCGAGGTAGAAGTTGAGGATGGGGACCATCCAGTACGTGGTGACCTCGTCCTCGGCCGTGCGCATCATGACGCCGTCGGTCAGGACGCGCCCCTGCCCGTCAAGGCAGAGCCCATGCTTGATACGGCCAACCTCGAAGTGCTTCATGTTGGTGGCGCACACCTTGCCAAGGAAGTCCAGCACGCGCTCGCCACGAATCTTATAGGTGTCGGTGGGGTTGAGGCCCGCGTGCAGGTAGCAGGTAGTCTTCCACGACATGGTCTCGTCGCGCCAGTTGGTGTACTCGTAAGGCGAGATCTGCATGGAGAGCGAGTACGAATAACTCGCTGCTGGAGGGTCAGGGATGGGGTGCCAAGGGTCAAAGGGAAGAACGTGGTTATCTAGGGACATGTTGCCTCCTCATACGCTGTTCTCATAGGGCCTGCCTTAAGGAGAGCGTACGAGGAAACTGCGTTCAGGAACACAGGCATAGTCACAGCAAAGCGGAGGGGCGTTTAGAAGATCTTCCAAATGCTAGGACTTTGGGTCATACCCCTTCAACGCCAGAGAGAGCTGCAGGAGGAAGCAGGTGCGCTCGTTGGCAAGGTCTATGCCAGCGAGCTCTTCAAGGCGTTGGATGCGGTAATACATTGAGTTCTTATGCACGCCCAACGCGCGGGCAGCCTTCGCCACATTGCGCCCGCTGTTGAGATACGTCGCCAAACTCCGCAGGTAGTCCGTGTGGTCGCGTGCGTCAAAGGCCTCGATCAGCGCAATCTCTGGGACAACGAGCGCCTCTTGTGCCCGTGCGTCCGAAGCGGAAGCGACTTCAAGCAGATGCTGCGCGGCGACATCGTCATAGGTATTGAGAGCCTCCTCACGGGAAACCGCAGCAAGCCGGATTGCCGCATCTGCCTGGCGGTACGCCCAATCCAACAGCGTGACCTTGGCAAACGGCCTGCTCACGCCCACGGCCATCCCGCCGCAATAGACCGACTTCGAGATCTTTCCGGCGAGCTGCCCCTCAGTAAGCGAACCATCGACCACCTGTAGGCATTCCTCGCCTCGTATAACACCCATAGAGCCATGAAACGCCTGCTCAAGTTGGGCGCGTAGATAGGCAAGCGAGATGACTCTCCGCTCGTCAATCGGACGGAAGAGCATCAACCTCACGGTTGCCGGGACTGCGTAGCCAAGCCCCTGCAAGCGCTTGCGCGCATCGTCCTCCTCGCGCGCGGAGCCTGCGATCAGCTCCCCAAGCAGGGGTCCACATGCGCCCGCCGACGGCTCGTTGCTTCTCGTACGGCGAAGCTCGTAGGACAGCGTCTGGCAAAAGACTGGGAGCAAGCGCTCATCGTCGGAAGAAAACATGCGCTGGGTCTCGACTACCACCACATGTCCCAGCACCTGGGCGCCATCGCGCACACGTGCAGAAAGGTAACGAGGCTGGGCCTCAAACTCGCCAATAACCGGCTGGTCATGGTGGTAGATCCAGTCCATGAATCCAGCGTCCGCGGCTTGCTTGGCAAGGCCGTGCTGGCGATCTGGGTCTCCCTCAGCTGAGAAGTCCTGCTCACCCTCGCCCATGTTCGAGCTTTTGCAGACGATGCCCATGCTCAGGTCAGCCATGAAGAGCGGATTGCCAAAGAGCTCTGACGCACAGTCCACAAGGTGCTGCAAACCCCTGTGGCTGAGGTGTGCGTCAAACAGGGCAAGCTTCTTCTGTGTCAGGTCCATAGCCTCTCCAAATCACAGTGATTTGGAAAAGTATACAAAACGGGGACAGATAGTTGTTCCGCCGCGCGTAAGGGAACGGAGTCTTGGGACAGTTGTCCGGTCTGACCGTAATACGTGAGGTCTGCCGTAATCTGCTTCTTGAACATGCTCACTCCTCCCTGTTGTGGTTGCCAGCATTCTACATACAAGCCAAGACACGTGTGGGACAAGGGTTCGGAACCCGTGTCCCACATGCAACTCGGGTTCCAAACCCGTGTCCCATGTCACAGCAAATCAAGCAGCGAAAGCATGTCGGCTGGTGTCGCGACCTTTGCGACCGGCGTCGTACAAAGCACGCGGTCCCAGGTGACAATAAAGTCTGCGTTCGAGCGCTTTGCAGCCGCCAGCAGCACGTTGTCCTCAAAGTCGCTTCCAATCGAGCGGTACTTGCTCGCAAGCCACAAGTCACCCGTATCCACACCCACGGCGGTGGCAAGTTCCCGCACGTTCTCGATACAACCCCAGGCGAAGGCCCGCGCCACATGTGCATCGGTTTTTGAGATTTCGCCCTTGCCTGCCTTGATTATTCGCTTCATCTCCGCGCTGAGGATGTAGAACATGGTCTCCAGCTTGGAGGCTCCGTACAGAAGCGTCGCGCCACGCTCCCGCGCTTTGGTCAGGAATGCTAATGACTCGTCATGGCGAGGATGGTCACCCAAGTAGCTGTCGACCCAAACGCACGAATCGACCAAGAGAGAAAGGTCGTCAGCCATCGAGAAGCCCTCTCTCATCCCACTTGTCGAGGAGCGCGTCCTCGGCCATTTCATCAAAGGAGCGCCTACATAATGCCTGCGCCGCAACGCTACGGTGCACGCCCGTGACGTACAGCGCGTGGTCATAGAGGAGCTGCCCCCTGTCGAGGGGATCATCGGCCTGTTTCTCCCCCGCAGCCGCTTCTCCACGCACCAAGTCCATCACGCTCTTGAGTGCCTCGCCCCGCTGAGCCACGAGCGACCAGATTGAGCGCACAAGCTCGGACGGAGATACTCCCTCTGAGCGCAGGGCTTCATTGCCAGCATCGCGCAGAGCCCTGTCCATGCGCACATTGAGCTGTACTGCTTCTTCCATGCTGCATCCTATCTGCTATACGGTGTAGCAAACATAACACAGGCCAAATACACATGGGTCTGGCAAAGGTTGGCTCGCACGCTGTTGCGGCATAACTGTGCCCTTTACGGCAACTGCTCGGCCTCTCGAAACAAGAAGCCGAGCAGTTGCCGTAAAGGGCACAGCACCTACGGAATACCTGTGAGAGGCCTCTACCCTACCCCTGGTAGTGAGGGATCTCCTCGATGGGATACTTGGCGTTGCTCGGCAGGTCGAGGTACGGATAGCGGGCGACCGTGGCCTTGACGGCCTTCTTCTCGTCGGCAGCGTCACCCCACAGCACGGTGACCTCGGTCCCAATCTGAGCATATTCCGCATCAAGCGAGCAGACCGAGATGTAGTCGTGGTACCACTCGGAGAGAAGCGGCCACATCGAAGCGCCGATAACGTTGCCCTCGGCATCCACCACGCGGTCCTGCACGTTGCCGTAGCCACAGTGGATGCGGTCGTACGGGAAGATCATCTTCTTGTAGTGCGGTCCCTCGTGACTCATCTGGGAACGGAAGATGTCAGCCACGTCATCGGGATCCCACACGAGCGTCACCATCTCACGATGATTCTCAGCAATCTTCTCCAGCGCCTCACGGCCAATGAAGTCGTGGTCGAACTTGACCATGTGGCCCCATCCCAGCTCGAAGGGATTGCGGAAATAGTCGTCGATGCTGTCGGAGAGGCTGCCGCCCAGGGGCATGAACGTGGGGTCGGCAAAGAAGCCGATGCTCTGCAGGTATGCCTGCAGCTTGGGGTCATCCTTGAAGGGGTACGGGAAATGCGAGCCGATGTTGGGGAAGCCGTTCTCGGTGTGGTTGCACTGGTAGGCAACGATGCCCAGCTTCTCCAGACCAAAGTCCTTGCCGACCTCGACGATGGTGTTGTACACCGCATCGCTGTACTTGGCCAGGCCATGGACCTCGTACGAGAGCGTGCCCGCCATGCCCTGGCGCGCGATACGCACCGGGCAGCCCGCAATCTCGCAATTGACGTAGCGCATGAACTTGACGTCATGCAGGTCGCGCTTGGCCGCGTTCTCCAGAATCTGCAGACTGGTGGGGCCGCCAATCTGATAGATGAAGTCACCGCCCTCGTTGCGCAGGAGCTCGACGTCCCAGTCACCCGTGGCAGCCAGGTAGTCGATGTAAGGGGCAAACGCGTAGGTGGCGAAGGCGTCCTCGGCAGTGCGCACGATGATGCCATGCATGATGACGTTGCCCTTCTCGGTGCACATGATGCCGTGACGCAGACCGTTCATGGGCATCTTGGCAAAGTCGGTGTTGACGCAGGCGTGGTTGAGGAAAGCGATGGCGTCGGAGCCTTTCACCGTCACCTCAGCCATGGCGTAGGACAGGTTGGCCGAGATGTAGCAGGTCTTGTGCCAGGCAATGGTCTCGGGCACCCAACCGTTGAACTGCTCAGGGATAACGAAATCGAAGAAGTTCATGTAGTCGACCACAAACGGGTCGTACGGGATGGTGGGATTGAGGTTGAGCGAGGTGACCTTCTGCGGCGCTTCTGCCATGACGGCTCCTTTCGGTTGATACGCTGACCTTATGACCAGAATAAGGGCGCCGTTAAGCCCTCGAATTGGATGTAATACAAGGTATTAGCCATATTATTTGTAATAGTTACAAATACATTCATGCACGTATGGGAGGAAGACTCATGGCGCCGACCATTCAGGAGGGCAAAGATCAGCTTGAGGAAGCGCTGCTCGGCAACCGCGGTCTACAGGCCATCGTGGAGGTGGCCTCTCGACTGCTCGGCAACCCCTGCTATGTGGGAGACTCGCGCTTCAAGGTGCTAGCCATCACCACGGTCGATCCGTCGGTGGATCCCGTGTGGGCGGAGGTCCAGGCGCACGGCTATGCCACGCTCGATCATATGCACGAGCTTGAAGGACAAGGGGTTGACCAGCTCGTCCGGGTTGGCATGGGGGCGCAGCGCGTCACCTTTCCTTCATCGCGCCACCCCTGGCTCAATATCGCTGTTGGTGACGACCTGCAACACCTTGCCTACTTTGGCATGCTCGAGGCCAACGGCCCGCTCCCTGACGAGCTGACCCCTCTCTTCACCTATGCCGCTCGCGTCATAGCTTGCGAGCTGCGCAACGCCCGCTATGAACACGACTCTCTCCGCAGCGCCCGCGAACACTTTCTGTTTGATGCGGTGACCGGGGCCATCTCTTCGCCCGAACAGTTCCACGACCTCATGACCAGAGCCCGCATCAAGCAGGAGGGGCCCTACCTGCTCCTGGTGGTGCGCGATCGACGAGAGAGACCGTCCATTGCTGACGCAGTCCGCTACCAGCTTGAAAACATCAGCCATGCAGAGGTGTCGGCACGCTTCCAGAGCGACGTGGTTCTCTTGCTGTCGGGACGGCGAGCCAGAGCCTTTGAGGGGAATCGCCGCGCACGCTTTGAGCAAGCGCTCACAGACTCTGGCCTCGCATGCGGCATGTGCACGTCATTCCTCAGCATTCATGACACTGCCCGCAACTGCCGCGAAGCCAAGGTGACCGCCGACCTTTGCGAAGGCCTGGACATTCAGGTGCCGCTGCTCGCCTACGACGATCCGCGCGTGTACCCGTTCTCGGCCGTACTGGCTGGCCACTTCTCGATGGCGTCGTTCATCCATCCGCACCTTCAATGCCTAGAGGACTATGACATGCGCAAGGGCACCGAGCTTGTGGCCACGCTTGAGGCCTACATGCGCAACAACTACAACATCGCCAGCACAGCACGGGAGTTCTTCACGCACCGCAACACCATCGACTACCGGCTCAAGCGCATCGAGGAACTCATAGGGGAGCCGCTCACCGACCCCAACGTGAACATGGCGCTGTGGCTCTCGCTGCAGGCGCGCAAGCTCCAGCGCGCTGGCGTGCGTACAAATTGACGATAGCTTGGGCCTAGGGCAAACGCGACGAGGTACGCAAGGGTTCTGAGCCGCTTTGCTACTTTGGTAGGAAGGGCCGCATCCACAAGTGTCCTCGTCTGAGAACCTTGAACCCATCACCAGCTTATGAAGGGCCCTTACACGCAGCGGGACACCTGTGGAAACACAATCGTGTGAGCGTGGCATGCCTACGCCTGACGAACGAGCCCAGTGCCAAGGAGAAGAGACGCAGGCCGCCAGCGCCAAAGCGCGAAGCGTTGGCAGCGGCGCGGGGCAAGGCCGCCCCAAGACGGTCCTGCCCCGCGTGCGTCATCCAGCAGTGGAATTATGCCTCGAGATACGGACGCTCAGGCACCATGGCCATGACATCGCAGGTCTCGTTGCGCCACTCGCCCTGGTAGTACGGGAACTGCGCGACCTTGGCGCGGATGCGCTTCTGGCGGTGGCCCGGCTGTCCCCAGAGCACCTCGACCTCGGTGCCCTCGACGGCATGGGCGGCATCGATGCAGGCCAGGCTAATCATGCGGCGCTCGTAGAACGCGTAGCAGCGTCCGGCGGCAAAGCCGATGCTCTGGTCTCCGTCGAGCACGTCGAAGGCGGTGATGAGCGAGTAGAAATTGAGACCGTTGTAGCAGTCGTGGTACTGCTCGATGGGATCGTAGGGCTCCTCGTCGGTGCCACGGAGCTGGCTCATGAAGACCTCGCCGACATCCTCGGTGTTCCACTCGAGGGTTACCATGCGGCGGCCGCGGCCGGCCTTGTACTCGGCCTTGTCATGCTCGGCGGCTGCCTTGCCGCGGAAGTCGTGGTCCATGTTGACGCAATAGCCCCAGCCCAGGTCCCACGGGTTCACATGGATGGCGGCGTCGTTGCCCAGAAGGCTGCCGGCGGCAAACTGCGGCGGGCAGTACTGCTTGGCAAACTCGGCAAGGCCCGGGTCGGTGTCGTAGAAGGCATAGCCGTAGTGCTGGAACTGGTTGGGATAGCCGCCCGGGGTGTGGTTGAGCACCACGTACTGACGGAAGCCCAGGGGCTTGCCGCCGAACTTCTCCACGGAGGCGCGGATGGCCGCATAGGCAACCTCGGCATCGGCGGCAGCACCGTGCACCTCGTAGGCAAGGGCGCCGCTCATGCCCAGGCGATGCACCGTCATGGGCGTGCCCTCGATGGTGGCCTGCTTGTTCTGGCCGAACTTGAGGTCGTGGAGGTCGCAGTGGGTGGCGTCCTCGAGCATCTCGAGGCTCTTGGGGCCATCGATCTGGTAGAAGTACTCGTCGTTCACGAACTCGGCCTTGATGTCCTTCCCCTGGGCAGCGGCGACGCCCGCGAAATAGGCGATCGGTGCGAGCCAGTACAGGCGCCACACTCCGTCGCCCTTGTACATCACGACGCCGTCTGCGATGAGCTTGCCGTTGTCGTTGAGCATGATACCGTGCTTGGACTGGCCGGGCTTCATGAGAGAGAAGTCACGGTTCACGAAGCAGTAGTTCAAGACCTCGGCCGCATCCGCACCGCTCACGTCGATGACGGGAGACATGCAGAGCGTGGTGCCGAGCCATGCGGTGGAGCGGCACGCGAGGTACTCGTCGCGGGCACCCGTGTACTCGAGGGCGAGGTCGGTTCCAAAAAGGGGTTTGATGGCGAAAGCGCCGTCATACACCTTGCTGTCGGGCGAGAAGTTCATGGGGTCCTCCTGTTCGCAGGTTTGTCTTTACGCTGCGGACAGGATACGGTGGGCCGACAGGAGCCATCTACGGACGGCTGCGAGAATACATGCGCCTATCTTTTGGGCGGTCGCACGAAGACGCAGGTCAGGCTCGTGCCGCAAGACCCAGCTGGAGCACGAAGCACGTCTGCTCGTCGGAGAGGTCGATGTCCGCGATCTGCTCTATGCGCTGCAAGCGGTAGTACATCGTGTTCTTGTGCACGTGGAGCGCCCGCGCCGTTGCCGTTGCGTTCCTTCCGCTCGAGAGGTAGGCCTCGAGGTCGGCGAGGTGGTTGGAATGCTCGCGCTCATCAGCCTCTTCGAGCAGGTCGAGCGCGGGGTGGATGAAGGTGGAGCCATCGATGGTGAGCGAGGCGCGCTCCATCATATGCCGCGCAACCACCTGCTGGTAGCGCACGATCCCCGGAGCTCCCGTGGAGAGCCTGATGGCCGCCTGCGCCTGCTCGTAGGCGCGTAGCAGCAGGTGAAGCCCATGGAAGGGGAAGCTCATCCCCACGCAGAGCCCTTCGGAGTAAACGCTCTTGGCAAAGAGGGCATCCAGGGTATCTCCCGCATCGTCGGCATTTACCACCACGAGCACGTCGTCGCCGCGCACCATACCCAAGCTGCCGGGGAATGCGCGGACGAGCTGCGTGCGCAGGTAGCGCGGAGAGATCTGACCCTTGTCGGAAACCGAATGGGCGATAAGCGCGCACATACGTCGGGGGGCCCTGAGGTGCGCCCGCTGGGCACGAGCCTCAACCTCATCTGCATCTGCCAGCGATCCCGAAAGCAGATCCTCGAAAAGCTTGCCGTGACGCTCGGCAAGCTGGTCGGCATCCGCCGCTCCCGCGAGCTCGTAGCCGAACGTGCGGCAGACGTCGGGCAGCAGGGCGATGTCGTCGTCGGTGAAGGGACGGTTGCGCTCGAGCACGAGGGCATGGCCGAGCAGGGCATCCTTGCGGCGGACGCGCGCCGCAAGATAGCGCTGGTCGGCCCCCGGATACTCCCCCACCACGGTCTTGTCGCCCGAATACACGCGGCGGAAGTCGCCGGCGAGCGCAGCCTGGCGCATATCGTTTGTCTCGATTTCTCGGGCGTTCGCAGTCCATTCGGGATCATCCGCAAGCTCCGAGCTCACGGCGACCATGGCAAGGCCCATGTCGGCGACGGCGACGGGGTTGCCGAGCACCTCTGCGGCAGCATCCACAAGGCCCTGCAGGCCCCTGCCCGAAAGCAGCGCGTCGAACATGGCCAGGCGCTTCTCGGCGATACCCATGAAGGCTCCTCCCCTAGCGTTCTTTGTGACAAGTATACAAAGACGGGGAGAGCCGAAGCCCTCCCCAACACGTTTTGCGAATGTGCGACGCCTAGATCTGCTTCACGCGCTGCATGGCGATGGTGCCGCCATCAGCGAGGATGTCAACTCCCGTCACGTAGCCCGCA
>DJXA01000026.1 GCA_002449555.1 Atopobiaceae bacterium UBA7016
ATTGTCCGGGGCCGGGCCCCAGCGCCCGACGCGCACACCTGCCGATTCAGTGGCCCTTCACACGGGCCTTGCCCTCAGCGCTACAATGGGCTTTTAACCGATGCGGCTGGAACAGTGGGGCGGCGGCCCCAGGGAGGTCGGACCCATGCTTCGAGAGGACTATGCAACCTGGCAATGCGGCGAGCACGAGCTCACGCTCTCGCGCCCGCGCATCATGGGCATCCTCAACGTGACGCCTGACTCTTTCTCCGACGGCGGGGATACCTTTGATGTGGACGTGGCTGTCGCGCGCGGCCTCGAGATGCTCGACGAGGGCGCCGACATCATCGACGTGGGCGGCGAGTCCACGCGTCCTGGGCACACGCCCATCACGGCCGAGGAGGACGCCGCGCGCGTCGTTCCCGTGGTCAACGGCATCCTGGAGGCCGCGCCAAGCGCCATCGTCTCGGTGGACACGCGCCACGCGTCTGTTGCCGCCACCTGCGTCGAGCTGGGCGCCTCCATCATCAACGACGTGACCGGCTTCACGGATCCCGCGATGCAGGCCGTCGCCATCGAGAGCGACTGCGGTCTCGTCATCATGCACTGGAACCAGTCCGACTCTGCACCCACCAGCACGCGCCGCTCGGTGCAGCTTGACTCCATCAAGCCTGCGCGCGTGGTGCAGAGCTCACATCGCTTCACGCTGCCCGAAGAGGCGCCCATCATGCGCGAGATCATGGGCTTTCTGGGCGACCAGGCTCGTACGCTGCTGCGCTCTGGCGTCGCGCACAACCGCATTTGCATCGACCCCGGCGCGGGCTTCAACAAGGACGCCGACGTCGACGCGGTCATCCAGCGCGCCACACGCAAGCTGGTTTCCATGGGCTATCCGGTGATGACGGCCGTCTCGCGCAAGCGCTTCATTGGCGCCATTTCGGGCGAGAAGAAGGCCGCCGACCGCGACGCCGCAACCATGGGCGTGTGCCTCTCGGCCATCGAGAGTGGCGCGCGCATCCTGCGCGTGCACAACGTCAAGGCGGCCGCCGACTTCATGAACGCGTACTGGTCCATGGCAAAGAAAGACCAGCGTCAGGCCTTCATTTCGCTGGGCTCCAATCTGGGAGACCGCACGGCCAACCTTTCCGAGGCCGTGCGCCTCATCGACAAGATTCCTCTTACGTGCGTGGTGGCCGCCAGCCATGCGTACGATACCGAGGCCGCCTACGGCATCGCCACCTCGGTGGCAAACGCCGTGGTGGAGGTGCGCACCGAGCTGCATCCTACGGTGCTTATGCGGGCCCTGCTCGACGTGCAGGAGCAGATGGGCCGCGAGGCCGACGAGACGCGTACCGTGCTCGTTGCCGGTAGCGAGTCGCGCATCATTGACTGTGACCTCTGCTGGTTTGAGGGCGAGGTCCATGCCGGTGAGCTCCTGACCCTGCCGCACCCGCGTCTGGGCGAGCGCGACTACGTGCTGGTTCCCATGGAGGACCTCATGCACGATCCGGTTCGCTTCCTCACGCACTCTGGCGTGTCGGTACTGCCGTCCGAGGCGCGCGTCGGGCACCTGACGGCCGATCTTGGCGCTCTGAGCTGGGAATAGTCCGATTGCCATGGCGGAGGATTCGCGCGTGATGGTAACGCTGCGTCCCGAGGTGCCCATGGGCGCCTACCACGGGCTGGGCTACGTGTGCGTGCTGGGCGCCGTGCGGGCGCTGAGCGCCGCGGGCTGCGACGCGGGCATTGGCTGGCCGTTTGACATCGTGGATACCGCTTCGGGCGAGGTTTTGGCCCGCGTGCGCGTGCAAGCTGGCTACGACGAGGGCATGTTCGCTACGTGCGAGGTTGCGCTGCCAGGCCATTTGGACGACGCTGCGCAAGCGGTCGCTGCGGGCATCGAGGCCGAGGTTGCGGCGTGGGCCGAGCAGGTTCGTGCCGGCCGCGCGAAGGCCGGCCCCCTCGCGCCCGTGCTCTCTGACTACTTTGACCTGGTGCCGCTTCTGGGCCAGCGCGTCGAGGCCGTCTATCCTAACGGCAACGTCATGGCGAGCGGGACGTTTGCGGGCATCGATATCTGGGGTCGCGCCACGCTGCACACAGACGCCGGCCAAGAGCTGGAGTTTGCCCCCGAGCAAGCCTCGATTCGCCGGTGCGTCTAGGGGGCTACCCCCAGGACGCACTTGGGACAAGCGTTACTGCCGTGCGCGTGCGGCGTGCTTCTCTACGGCGTGGTGCCAGATCTGGTAGATGCCGCGAATGGTGAGGTCGGGGTCCACGATGTCAAAGAGGTCGGTGGCCTGGGCGATGGTTGAGGCGTAACCGCCCGTACCCACCACCGTGGCGCGCGGCACGTTCTCGCCCTCGGCCGCAAGCTCCTCCTGAATGCGACGAACCAGCCCTTCGGCCTGCGCCGCAGCGCCGATCACGATGCCCGACTGCACGGCCGTCTCGGTAGAGTTGCCCAGCGCCTGCGGCGGAATCACCAGTGGCACGCTCGAGAGCTTGGCCGCGCGGTCAAAGAGCGCCTGCGCGGAGAGCAAAAGGCCTGGCATGATGGCGCCTCCGCGAAACGCCCCGCTCGCGTCCACTACGTCAATGTTGGTTGCGGTGCCGAAGTCCACCACAATCACGGGCGACCCATATGATGTGCGCGCCGAGACGGCGTTGGCGATGCGGTCAGCGCCCACCTCGTGCGGGTTGGGCAGGTTGATCTCGATGCCGCAGTCGCGCGTGGCATCAATCATCAGCGGCTCGCTGCCGATGACCTGCCGAAGCATCCGCTGCCACGACTGCGAGAGGATGGGCACCACGCCCGCCACGGCAACGTCGGTTACGTCGCTCAGCGACAGGTCAAACATCTGGAAGTAGCCAAAGAGGCGTTCGTGCAGCTGGTCGGCCGTGTCCGTGCGAACGGTGGCCATGCGCCACTGGCGCAGGCATACGCCTTCGTCGTTAAAAAGGCCCAGCGTCGTCTGGGTGTTTCCGATATCTACCGAGAGAAACATGCGCCCTCCTTGTCTATGTCGTCATCTACGCAAGCATACCGCAGTTCCTTGTGGGGAGCCTCCATGGTGGACCTGCATAAAGGGGGAATTAGCTCTAGCATGGCGTGTTTGGTTCTGCTACACTTGCAAAGCTTGACTGTCTCGGTGGCTGTCCTGCAACATCGGCCGAGACACACGTTGCCCGCCCTGGTCGGAAACCAGGGCACGAAAGAAGGAGTCCCAACATGAAGCCAAACATCCATCCTAACTACGTGGAGTGCAGCGTTCGTTGCAGCTGCGGCAACACGTGGACGACCCGCTCCACCAAGAAGGAGATGCGCGTCGACCTCTGTGACAAGTGCCACCCGTTCTACACCGGCACCCAGAAGCTCGTTGACACCGGCGGCCGCGTCCAGCGCTTTGCCGACAAGTTCGGTGGCGCCGCTGCCGCTCAGCTCGCCAAGGCTCAGGCCGCCAAGCAGGCCAAGGCCCAGAAGGCCGCTGAGGCTGCTGCCGCCAAGAAGGCCGCTGCCGAGGCCAAGGCTGCCGAGAAGGCCAAGCGTGCTGCTGAGTACGAGAAGAGGGCCGCTGCTGACGCTGCCAAGGCTGACGCCGAGGCCGCTGCCGACGCCGAGGTTGCCGCCGCTACCGTCGAGGCTGCCGAGTAAGCACTTCGCCTTGAGCAACGCAAAGGAGGGCCGGTTCCCACGGGAGCCGGCCCTCCTGCCATTCATGTGGTGCGGTTTGGGGGTAGCCCCTAAACCGCACCGGCCTTATACCAGCTCGAAGCCGGTGCCTTTGCCGCCTGCTTCGGCGCCGCGCTCGTACTGTTCGCGCATGCGCGCGGCACGCTGCACGCGGACGTGCGCCTCGGCCTCGGTCTCGTGATGATACGTGCAGTTGGCCTCGGCCACCACAGACTGCGCGGCCTTTGCGTGCAGCGCGGCGTCCTTCAGGTCGCCATACTGTCCGGCGGCCTTCGCCTGGCTTACCATCTCATCAATCTGACCTGCGGGAATGCCCAGCAGGTGTCCAAATTCCTCCTCAGAGACGGTGAGCTTCTTCTCGCGTGCGTATGCGTCGAGCGCGGCCTCCTGCTCGGCGGCGACCTTCGCCTGATGGTCAAACATCTGCTCGAGCTCGGCGCGTGAGGCGCCAGAGCGCGTGAGGAACTGGTCGACGGTCATGCCCTCGGAGGCAAGCTGCTGCTCGAAGCTCATCTGCACGCCCTGACGGTAACGTGCGAGGTGCGCGGCCGGAATGGCCTGCTGCAGGCGCTCGGTGAGTGCGCTCACCGCGCCGTCCACCTTCTGCTGTTCGGCGAAACGGGCGTTCATGTCGGACACCTGCGAGCGAATCACCTGGCGCAGCGTGTCGGCGTCCGTGATGCCCTGGAAGTTCTCGGCCAGCCACGCGCTGTCGGACAGGTTGTCGCGCGTCGCTCCCAGGCGCGTAAGCACGGTGTCGAGGGCAAACTCCACGTCGTCCTCGGTGACGAAGGGGACTTGGACGGTGATGCTGACGGGGTCGTATGAGGAGAGGGTGTAGTGGGCCTTGTCGCCCAGCATGAGGGGCTGGGGCTTCTCAAACTCGATGGCCATGGATGCTCCTTGAGTCGGTTGCTTCAACGTTGAGGTTTGTACCCCAAATGGCACGGCTCATGCAACGGGACCAAAGGGTCCGACCTTCTGGTCCCGCCGTGGCTACTGGCGTGTCAGGACGAAGGTGTCAGCGAAGGTTGCCTGGTTGTCGTAGGCAAAGATGAACCACGACGCCTCGTAGATGTGCGTGGTGGTGAGCGTCGCACGCGCCGCAGACGGGTCCTCCTGCGTGCCAAAGAGCAGGGTCAGCTCGATGGTGCCCCGTGCGTCTTCGGGCGTGGTGCACGCAAAGGAGATGCCGTTGCCCTCGTGGAGCATCGTGCCCGTGAAGGGGACGTCCGTCAGCGCGGTGTCGCCCTCGGTGGCCTCCACGTCCTGCGCGCACTCCCCGTGGAAATGGACGATGCCCGAGAGCGTGCCCGAGATCTTGCCGTCAGCGGCCGACGTGATAACCACCTGCAGGTCAGAGGCCTTGGCGCCGAAGCACTTGCTCTTGTTTCCTGGCGTCTGCTCGCTGAAGGTACCGGTCCATGTTCCCACGAGCGGCGAAAGCGTGATGTCCTTCGCACCTTGGCTCGCCGTTGCGGCGGTGAGCTCCCACTGCCCGTTGCTCGGGCGGAAGGCGAAGGTGGCGCGCACGTCGCACTCGTAGGCGGTGAAGGTCGCGGAACGCGCTAGGTGCAGCTGCATGACCTCGGTTTCCGCCTCGTCGTCAAAGCTCTCTTCGGTGATGGTCACCTGGGCGTCGCCGTACAGCGCGGGAAGCGCCGTGCCATTCTGCTCCTCCGAGAAGGACGCCTCGGCACGCTGCAGCACGCTGCTGACGTTGGACAGCACCTTCTCGTCCTCCACGCCGGCGACGGCCGTGTACGATGCGCCGCCCACCGGCTCGGCGCCTACGCACTTCCACGCGCCATCCTGCCGTACGTAGGAGAGCTCCGCCTCCTGCAGGGCCTCAACGGACCCGTTAGAGAACGTGGCAACCGCGTTAACCTGGCATTCATTGGGCTTCGAGGCCGCCTTGTGGCGCCCCGTCACCTCAAGGTCGTGCAGTACGAGGGGTTCGTCCGAGCCATAGGTGCCGCCGTTGTAGGCCGGTGCGGCGAGCATCGTCTGCGCGTCCTTCTTGAAGCTGCTTGCGTCGGGCATGTCCGCAAGGGTCCTGACCAGCGCGGCAATGCCTAAGATGGCGGCAATCGCCACCACAAGGGCGACTGCGATCAAAACCTTCCGTGCGCCGAGCGCCTCGCGCAGGCGCCCCACGCGGTCCCGTGCAAAGCTTTCCGCTGCCGCGGCAACGTCGTGCAGGCTGGCGGGATCGGTGTCAACCGCCGGGCTCTCGCCGGGGTCGGGCATGTGCTCTGTCGGCGCGAGCGCCGACTGCGTGGGCTCGTCGGTCTCGGGAATCTCGGTTGTCGGGGCCTGCTCGTCGTCCATGGGCACCTCCCTCGATGACACCCCTAGTTTCTCACATCGATGGCCGTGCGAGCTACGTGGTCACACGCCTTGAGAAACCTGCGCAAACGATATTGCGGATGTATGAAACCTGTCGGTAGGTGGTATTCTAAAAAGGTTGAACGCAAAGGCCGCGCTATGCGTGGCAATCCCATAAGGAGCAATCATGCGAGACAAGCTAGAGAAGCTGCTTGAGGCGTATGCCGAGCTCGAGCGCAAAATGGTGGACCCTGCCATCGTGTCTGACCCCAAGGAGTACGCGCGCATCGCCAAGGAGCACGCCAACCAGTCCGAGCTGGCCTCCAAGGCACGCGAGTACCTCGCCGCGCTTGA
>DJXA01000032.1:0-1962 GCA_002449555.1 Atopobiaceae bacterium UBA7016
CGGGCACAAACCCCTCCACGGCACAGGCATCCGTGATGAGCGCGTTCATGACGGTGCCCTTCGGAAGGAGCAGGAACTCCTCGTTGGCCAGCTCAGAAAGACGGATGCTGGGACGCATGGCCAGAGGGTGGCCCGCAGGCAGCACCGCGGCAAGGCGATCCTCGGCAAACTCCGACGCCGCGAACTCCACGTCGTCGCCATCTCGGGCCGCGTCACCGTCCCACTCGCGAATGAAGGCCAGGTCAAGCGTACGGTTGCGCAGCATGTCCTTCAGCTGGTCGGCCTCGCCCTCGGTGATGCGCAGGCGCACATTGACGTGCTCCTTCTCGAAACGGTGGAGCAGGCCCGTGATGCCATACGGCACCATCACCGGAATAGAGCCGATGTCCAGAATGCGCCGCTCGTTGTCGGTGGCGTACGAGAGCGCGACCTCCGCATCATGGGCCGTGGAGGCGAGTTTGCGCGCAAAGGGCAGGAAGACGCGGCCGTGATCAGTTAGCTGCACGCGGCGCGTCGTGCGGCTGAAGAGCTCCACGCCCAGCTCGCGCTCGAGCGCCTTGATGTGCTTGGAGAGCGACGATTGCGAAATGAACAGCTGGTCAGCAGCCTGCAGGTAGTTGCAGGTCTGGGCAAGCACCACAAACTCGCGGCAACGTTGGGTATCCATGGAGCTCCTCTCTTTAAGTCTGTATAAGCATAAGTTTTTCCCGTGAACAATTATTGCGGGAATAAGTTGGAGGCCGCTCGGCGGTGCTAGACTGCTTTCCAGCGTGTAGCCCCCGTTTGTCAGCAGACGAAGAGGCTCAAAGATAAGAGCGAAGCGCGCGGTCTCGATCCCGAGGCCGTGCGCTTTTGTGTGAAAGGAATCAAGATGCCCGAAGGCAGCCGTCCGCGTGAGATCACGCGCCCCAAGACCAAGACCCAAGGCCTCGTGTACGGCCTGTTCATGTGCGTGTTCATGAGCCTTGGCATGGAGCTGTACAACAACGCCTGGAAGATGGCGGTGCCGCTTGCCCCGGGAGGCATGTCCAACATGACGTGGGCCGTCGTTCCCGCAGCGCTCTCCGAGCTGTGGTTCATCATCCCCGTGGTGTTTGTGCTCTCCAACACCTACGGCAACCGACTGGGCGCCAAGCTGGCGGGCACGCTCGTCGACCCGCAGCGTGACAGCTCGTTCTGGCGTACATGCGTCGTCATCGCCTGCACGACGCTCGTCATGTGCCCGTCCATGAGCCTCTTCGCCAGCCTGCTCCTCAACGTCATCCTTGCCGGTCGCCCCCTCGTGGACCTGCCCATCATCTGGATCGGCACGCTCTTCAAGAACTTCCCGATGGCGCTGCTCTGGAACCTCTTCGCGGCCAGCCCGCTCAGCCGCATCTGTCTGAACGCCGCCTTCCCCGAGCTGAGGCAGGCATAATCAATTCCGAAACGACCGGACCAGAAGGTCGGACCCTTTGGTCCCGTGGAGCAGCGGGAAAAGAAGCGCCCCGGGGTGACCCGGGGCGCTCTCGTCACTCAAGACAGGCTAGAACCGCTCGGCCCTACTCCTTGGGATAGCGCTCGCGAGCGACGTAGCTCGTGTGCAGGGCGTGGTGAGCCTTGCCCTTGCCATAGCCCTCGGTGTACCACTCGGCGTAGAGCTTCTTGATGGCCGGGTTCTCGTGCGACATACGCAGCTCCATGGCGGCGTCGGCGTCGTACAGAGCTTTGGCGCGGACGGCCTTGAGGTCGATGGTGTCGCGCACCCACTGCGGCTGGATGGGCTGGCCGCCGCCATTGACGCAGCCACCCGGGCAGCCCATGATCTCAATGAAGCCCCAGCCCTCGGGGTTGCCCTCGGCGAGCTTGGACATGACGTACTGGGCACCCTGGCCGCTGGAAGCGACGCAGAGCTTGAGGTCGGTACCAGCCACGTTGACCGTGGCCTCCTTGACCATGTCGGTGCCGCGGACCGCGGTGAGG
>DJXA01000032.1:2047-2688 GCA_002449555.1 Atopobiaceae bacterium UBA7016
CGATGGCCTCGGTAGCACCGTTGAGCCATGCGTTGGCGGTACGGACAGCAGCCTCCATGACGCCACCGGTGGCGCCGAAGATGACGGCTGCGCCGGTGTCCTCGCCCAGAGGATCGTCAAACTCCTCGTCCGGCAGCATCTCAAACTTCAGGCCGGACTTCTTGATGAGGTAGCCAAGCTCGCGCGTGGTGATGGAGATGTCCAAGTCGGGCATACCCTCGCCAGCGGCAGACTGGTCGTCGCGGCCAATCTCAAACTTCTTGGCGGTGCAGGGCATGACGGAGACGGACACGATGTCCTTCGGGTCGATGCCCATCTTCTCGGCGAAGTAGGTCTTGGTGACCGCGCCCTGCATCTGCTGTGGAGACTTGCAGGTGGACAGGTGCTTGAGCAGATCGGGATAGTAGTACTCGCAGAACTTGACCCAGCCAGGGCTGCAGGAGGTGATCATCGGCAGCACGCCGCCGTTCTGGATGCGCTGCACCAGCTCGTTGGCCTCCTCGACGATGGTGAGGTCGGCGCCGAAGTCGGTGTCGAACACCTTGTCGAAGCCCAGGCGACGCAGGGCGGCAACCATCTTGCCCTCGACGTTGGTGCCAGGAGCCATGCCGAAGCTCTCGCCGAGCTGGGCACGGACGGAC
>DJXA01000032.1:2827-4065 GCA_002449555.1 Atopobiaceae bacterium UBA7016
ACCTTGTCGGTGTCGTCCTTGACGGTGAGGGCACCGGTGGGGCACACAACCGTGCACTGACCGCAGGAGATGCACGGGACATCCTTCAGCAGGCGGTTGAACGGCGAGCCGATGTTGGTGTCGATGCCGCGGTCATTGGCGCCGATGACGCCCACGAACTGCTCGTTGCAGGCGGCAACGCAGCGGCGGCACAGGATGCACTTGTTGTTGTTGCGCACCAGGTGAGGCACCGAGTCGTCGATCTCGTAGACGGGCTTGAAGCCGTCAAACGCGTCCTCGTCCACGCCATACTCGAGGCAGAGCTTCTGCAGCTCGCAGTCGGTGGAACGCGGGCAGGACAGGCACTTCTTGTCGTGGGTGGAAAGGATGAGCTCGAGCGTGGTCTTGCGCGCCTTGCGAACCTTCTCGGAGTTGGTCTGGATCTCCATGCCCTCGGCAACCGGGTACACGCACGCGGTAACCATGCCGCGGGTGCCCGTAGCCTCGACGATGCAGATGCGGCAGGCGCCGATCTCGTTCTTTTCCTTCATATAGCACAGGGTCGGAATCTCGACGCCAGCCTTGCGGGCGGCCTCAAGAATCGTGGAACCCTCCGGCACGCTTACGGCGATGCCGTTAACCTTAACGTTAACCATGTTCATACCTACAGGGCTCCTCTACTGCTTGCTGATCGCGTGGAACTTACAGTTGCTCATGCAGGCACCGCACTTAATGCACTTGGACGGATCGATGCGGTACGCAGCGCGCTTCTTGCCGGGTGCCACGTAATCCGTTTGCTCGATGGTGTTGACCGGGCAGTTGCGAGCGCAGAGGCCGCAGCCGATGCACTTGTCGCGGTCGATGGTGAAGGTCAGGAGGTCCTTGCAGACGCCGGCCGGGCACTTCTTGTCCACCACATGAGCGATGTACTCGTCGCGGAAGAACTTGAGCGTCGCCAGAACCGGGTTGGGTGCCGTCTGGCCCAGGCCGCAGAGCGAGTTGGTCTTGACGTACTGGCAGAGCTCCTCGATGCGGTCGATGTCCTCAAGGGTACCCTTGCCAGCGGTGATCTTGTCGAGCAGCTCGAGGATGCGCTTGGTGCCGACGCGGCACGGGGTGCACTTGCCGCAGGACTCGTCAACGGTGAACTCGAGGAAGAACTTGGCCATGTCGACCATGCAGGTGTCCTCGTCCATGACGATGAGGCCACCAGAGCCCATCATGCAGCCGATGGCGGTGAGGTTGTCGTAGTCGACCTC
>DJXA01000059.1:0-3180 GCA_002449555.1 Atopobiaceae bacterium UBA7016
GCTGCATCGCCATCACGTGCCTGCCTTGCGCGCTGGTGCTGAGCTGCGCCGGCATCTTCTTCACGCCGGTGTCCGAGTTCTTTGGCGTACCCCGCGCGTCGTTTACGCTGTACTTCTCCATCCTCAACATCATGATGATGCTGACGCTTCCCATGGCCGGCAACCACCTGAGCAAGCTGGACACGCGCAAGGTGCTGTCGGGTGCTACCATCCTGGCGGGCTTGGGCCTGATTGGCATGAGCCGCGGCAACTCCATGCCGTGGTTCTACGTCTGCGGCGCCATCATGGGCGTGGGCATGGCCCCGCTCATCTACCTGGCCGTTCCTACGCTTATCAACGCGTGGTGCGTCAAGCGCGTGGGCTTCTTTGTGGGACTGTGCATGGCGTTTACCGGCATCGGCGGCGTCATCTTTAACCCGCTGGGAACCGCGCTCATCCAGAGCGGACCGGAGGGCTGGCGTACGGCGTACCTGGTCTTTGGCCTCATCACGTTGGTGGGCACGCTTCCCTTCACGCTGTTTGTGGTGCGCTCCAAGCCCGAGGACAAGGGCCTGCTGCCGTACGGCGCCGGTGAGGTTGCTGACGCGGCGGAGGCCAAGCCCGCTGAGGTCACGAGCGGCGTGCCCGCCTCGGTGGCCATGAAGACGCCCGCGTTCTATGCGCTTGCCGTGTTCTGCGGCGTCATCACGCTCAACCAGACCATCTACCAGTTCCTGGCGAGCTACGCCACGTCGTTTGCCGACACGCTGCCTACCATCGCGGCTGCGTCGGGCGTGGTGGCGAGCGCCGCCATGGCGGGCCAGGCCATTGGCAAGGTGGTGCTGGGCGTCATCAACGACAAGTCCGTTAAGCTGGGCATCTTCTTTGGTTTGGGCTGCGGTGCCGTAGGCGTGCTGCTCATGTGGTTCATGCCGTCGCCGTTGGTCGTGCTTCTGGTGGGCGCGTTCCTGTTTGGCGTGGTCTACGCCATGACCACCGTGCAGACGCCGCTTTTGGTGCGCTCGGTCTTCGGCAGCGCCGACTACACCAACATCTATTCGCGCATCTCCATGGTGGGCTCGCTCATGAGCGCTGTGGCCGCCGTCTTCTGGAGCTTCGTCATCGACTCCCCCGGCGGCTTCCCGCTGATGTTTATCGGTGGCCTCATCTGCATGGCTGTCTGCCTCGCCACCAGCCTCTTCGCTCTGGGCCAGAAGGTCCAGTAACGCGCACCCATACAAGTGGACAGGCACCGTTGCTCGGATTCTCAAAATCCGAGCAACGGTGCCTGTCCCACTTGTATGGGTGCGGCTTGCGGGCGGTATGATGGGCATGTCAAGTGCATGATGAGCGGATGGGATTCCGTTGATGCCAAAGCTAACGCCACGACAGTTCTGCCTGATCATTTTGGGCACTCTGATCGCCACGGCGCTGTGCGCCTGCGGGCGCGAGGACGTATGGGAGGCATCGTCGTACGTGGAGTCGTCGCCCTACTACGACGCGCGCTACTTTACGTACGAGGACGGGCGATATGCGTTTCGCTCGGCTGACGCCGTGGGCCGCACCGGCGTGGACGTGTCCGAATACCAGGGGTCCATTGACTGGGAAGCGGCGGCCTACGACGGCATAGAGTTCGCCTTCGTGCGCATAGGCTACCGCGGCAGCACGGAGGGCGGCCTGTACGCCGACGAGCGCTTTGAGGAGAACGTGCAGGGCGCGCAGGCCGCTGGCATCGATTGCGGGGTGTACTTCTTCTCGCAGGCGACGTCGGTGGCTGAGGCCGAGGAAGAGGCCGCGTTTGTCTTGTCGTTGCTGGCGTATCGCGAGCTTGAGTATCCCGTGGTCTTTGACTACGAGTTTGGTGACGGGACGCGCATTGCCCATCTGGACAGGGACACAGCAACGGCGTGCGCCCGCGCGTTTTGCGATGCGATCGAGGCGGGCGACTATACGCCTATGCTCTATGGCAACGCGTGGGACCTCGATCGCCTTCACATGGACGAGCTGGGCGACTACGAGCTGTGGCTTGCGGAGTACGATGGCCCGCCCGTCTACGCAGGGCGTTTCGCTATCTGGCAATACACCGCCAACGGCAGCGTCGCGGGCTTCGGGTCCAGCGTGGACCTCAACCTCGACCTGGGGTACCGTCCTGACACCCCATAGGGTTCCCCATTAGGGACAGGCCCCAATGGGGAACTGGTTATGCGTGGGTGCGCTTGCGGCGCTTGCGCGGCGGAAGCTCGTGCCAGTGGTCGATGACGGCGCGGAAGTCCACGCTGTCGGCGTCGAAGGTGTCGCACGGGCACAGGTGGATGATGCCCTGGAACTCGGTGAGGCGCGCGTGTTGCCACTGCATGCCGCGGTCCGTGAGGGCATACGTGCCGGCATTCGCGAAGGTGGGCAGCACGTCCTTGGGAAACGCGTGGTCGTGGTGGCCGGTGTAGAAGTGCGTGAATGGAATCTCGGCCATGCGCGCGAGGGTCTGCTCAAGCCAGTCCTGAATGGTGAGCGACTCGTCAAAGAAGAGGCACATGATAGGCGTGACGGCGTCTCCTGAGAGCAGCGCGCCGCAGTCTTCCACGAGGTAGGCGGTCGATCCCGCCGTGTGACCCGGCAGCGCAAAGGCCCGAACCGTGCGCTCGCCCAAGTCAAAGACGTCGCCGTCGTGCACCGCCAGCTCACGCGGGCGGGTACCGTCACGCAGGGCAAACGGCGTCTCAGCCGTAACGATGCCCTCCTCGATGATCTGCTCAAAGATGCGGCCCGAGTGGTTCTCCACCAGCTCCCAGCAGCGTGCTCCCCCATCCAGCGGTGAGAGGTACGCCTCGTCAAACCAGTAGGCGCCCGAGAGGTGGTCGTCATGGCCGTGGGTCAGCGCCACCGTGACGGGCAGGCTCGTAAGCTCCTCCACGCACGTGCGCAGGTTGCCGACGCCGCCGCACGAGTCAACCAGCAGCGCACGCTGCGTGCCCAGCACCAGGTAGCAGTGGTTTCCCAGCACGTCGACGATGCGATAGAGACCATCCGCGATGGTCGAAACGGTGAAGTGATCCATGACGAGCCTTTCGAGCATGCTCTTGTTGATGCTGCGGGGGCTGTTTCTGTCAACATCGGCCAGACCAATGTTGACAGAAACAGCCCCCGCAGCGTCAACAAGAGCTGATGACGGTACTAGCGCATCTGGGGAGCGGGATCGTTGCA
>DJXA01000059.1:3245-5170 GCA_002449555.1 Atopobiaceae bacterium UBA7016
GAGCGGGATCGTTGCAGAGCTTGCGGGCCAGGTTCTCAACCGGCTGGTTGAGCAGGAAGGTCACGATGAAGCAGCAGATCCACACCGGGATGATGTTCTGGAAGAAGCCAAAGATGGAGGCGATGAACGGAGCGCCGCCCAGGACGCACGCATCCAGGGTACCCACCAGGTAGCACAGGATGACGGAGTAGATGGTGTTGATGTAGACGTTGACCAGCAGGCCAAACTTGAGGCCATCGGAGGGCTTGGCGTACTTCATGGCAAACTTGACGCCGTTCTCGGGGATGGACGGGATCATGCCAATGATGGTGGCAATGCACCACGAGAACACGAAGTTGATGAAGAACATGGGCCAGATCCAGCCGTTGGAGGCGTCGGCGGTCTTGAACACGTAGAGCGCCAGGTACTCGCAAAGAACGCAGAGGACGAGTGCGACGCAGCTGTTCAGAATGGCGGCCTTAACGAAACGCGTGGAAGTCTTCATAGGCATAGGAGGTTCCTTTCTACCCTTCCTGCAAAACGAATACAGCCTAGCCGTGTGGTTTGAAAAGAAACATGGCCGCCCACCCAAGGTATGCGGCCATGCGTCATCAAAGTTTGTACACAAGTCCAAACCGTTATTGCTTGGGACCAATCAGGCGGCTGAAGACGTCCACGGCATAGCCGGCATACCAGACGCCAGCGAGCATGGCTACGGCCACCTGCACAGGCATGGTGCCCAGGTTGGCAAAGCCCAGGGGGCCCATGACCGTCAGGCCCACGGCCCAGCCGGAGAGCACGGCCGGCAGGAAGAAGACCTTCTCCAGGCGCGTGCAGAGCATGACCGCGAAGAAGCCCAGAACGGCCAGCGTTAAGAACGTGTTGCCATCGCCCGGGAAGGGCAGGTTCTCCATGAGCCAGATGGCGCATACGGCCATGAGGTCGGACAGCAGAAAGCCCAGCGACATGGGCAGGCCAAGCTCCACCTTGTTGCCGGCGGTGACGTAGATGCCAGCGCAGATGAGGGCCACGGCGCCGCACGTGATGCCAAGGTGGCCGGAGACGACGGCCCAGATGGGCGGGAGCAGGCCAATGGAGATGGCAAGGGCGAGGCGAGGATCCTTGATCATGTAAGTCCTTTCAACTCTCCCCATGGGACAGGCCCAAACGGGGAATCCCCATTTGGGCCTGTCCCTATTGGGGAACGCAGCTACTAGTCGTCGAAGCCCTGGAACACGGGGACACCCGTGTAGGTCTTGGCCTCTTCCTCGCCGTCCAGAACGCGGATGGCGCCAGCGGCCATGGCCTCGAGCTCGAACTCGCCGGGGTACGCCGAGACGGGCGCGATCCAGCCACAGTTGTCCTCGATGCTCTTGACCAGGCCCTTGTTGTGGACCATGCCGCCGCCCAGCAGGATGCCGTCAACCTTGCCACCCAGCACCGTGGCCATGGAGCCGATGTACTTGTTGATCTGGTAGAGCATGGCGTCCCACGCGCGGGCCGCAGCCTTGTCGCCAGCGGCGGCGCGGTTGCAGACCTCGATGGCGTCGGAGGTGCCCAGCAGGTCGACAAAGCCGCCCGTCTTCATGCACATGCCGCGGACTTCCTTGATGGTGTGGCCGGCCTCGAGGTAGTTGAGGACCTCGGCCACGGGCACGGCGCCGCAGCGGGTGGGGGCCATCATGCCCTCGCCGCCCACGATGTCGTAACCGTCGATCATCTTGCCGTGCTTGTGGGCAGAGATGGAGATGCCGCCGCCGATGTGGCACACGATGAAGTTGCACTCGTCGTAGCGCTTGCCCATGCTGTGGGCGTGGCGGATGGCCGTCTCCTTGAGGTTGAGCGCGTGAAGGTGCACGTTGCGGTAGACGCCCTTGATGCCCGTCATGCGGGCGAGGTCGCAGAGCTCGTCGGTGTCGGGCGGGTTGACCACGAAGGCCGGCTTG
>DJXA01000059.1:5331-6712 GCA_002449555.1 Atopobiaceae bacterium UBA7016
TAGGCGTGGTCGAGCATGACGTCGTTGACGGCATAGGTGCCGCCCTCAAGGGCCAGCAGGCCGCCACCACGGCCGACGAAGGCGTCGATGGTGGAGAGGTCAACGTTGTTCTCGGCCAGGGCCTGCAGGATGAGGTCGCGGCGGTAGGGCATCTGGTCGGAGACGCTCTTGAACTCGGCAAGCTTCTCGGCCTCGTGGGCGACGTTCTTGGTAAAGACCTCGGCCTCGCCGTCAAAGACGCCGACCTTGGTGGACGTGGAGCCCGGGTTGATGACCAGGATGCGGTAGGTCTTCTCTGCCATGGCTTTAAGCCTCCTTCAGGGCCTGGCTGCGGACGCAGCTCATGACGACGTTGCCGACCAGCTCGGACACCGGCGCGGAGCGGCTGCAGTCGCAGACGATCTTCTTGAAGCCCTGGAGCATGGGGCCGTAGGCGTCGGCGTGCGCGAAGTTCTGGACGAGCTTGACGCCGATGTTGCCCACGTTGATGTCGGGGCAGATGAGCACGTTGGCCTTACCAGCAACCTCACTCTCACGGCGGACCTTCTTGGCCGCGATCTCGGGGCGGATGGCGGAGTCAAGCTGGAACTCGCCGTCGATCTTGAGGTCGGGGCGGCGCTCCTGGGCAACCTTCACCGCGGCGCGGACCTTGTCCACGAGCGGGCCCTCGGCGCTGCCATCGGTGGAGTAGCTCAGCATGGCCACGCGCGGCTCCCAGCCCATGAGGGCGTGGACGGTCTCGGCCGAGGTGATGGCGATGGAGGCGAGCTGGTCGGGGTCGGGGTCGACGCACACGGCGGCGTCGCCGAAGCCCAGCAGCGGGCCCTCGCTGCCGTCCCAGCCGGGGATGTTGAAGACGCCGAGCGAGGAGATGGTGTCGACGCCGTCGGCAAGGCCGATGTAGGTCATGCCGCCCAGGATGACCTCGCCGGTAGAGCAGCACAGGCCGCCGAACGTGATGTCAACGTCGCCCAGCTGCTGCATCATGAGGCAGCGGTCCATCGGCTTCTTGGCGCGGCGACGGATGGCCTTGCTCTTGAACGAGCAGTCGGGCGCGGCCTCGAAGCGAACGGCGAAGGCCTCGGTGGCCTCTTCGTCGGAAAGGTCGACCACGTGCACGTTGGTGAGGTCAACGGAGACCTGCTCAGCGACGTTACGCAGGGTCTCGCCGTCGCCGACGATGTAGCACTCGGCCAGGTTGGCCTTGGTGAGCTC
Organism: Atopobiaceae bacterium UBA7016; assembly: GCA_002449555.1. Lineage (GTDB taxonomy): Bacteria > Actinomycetota > Coriobacteriia > Coriobacteriales > Atopobiaceae > UBA1367. Next base: position 6,547 of record DJXA01000059.1, read on the forward strand.
GCCCACGACTTCCATCATCTTGGGATCGTCGGCCTCGAAGAAGGCCACCTTCTGCACGTCGGCCGCCGCCTTCGCGCGCAGCTGCTCCATCAGATCCATGAAATGCTCCTCTCAGTTGTGAAAAGGCACAGTACGAACTAGTAACGATTCTCCCAGCGGCGCACTT
>DJXA01000040.1:0-1542 GCA_002449555.1 Atopobiaceae bacterium UBA7016
TGCGTGGACGAGTCTTCCAGCGCATGGGCCACGGCCAGCACGTCGGCCTCGGTGGCGCCACCAACCGCGCGCAGGCCCACCACCGACGGATTGCCCGTGGTCAGCGTTCCGGTCTTGTCAAACGCCATGGCCGTCACCCTGCTCGCAATGTCAAAGTAGGCACCGCCCTTGACCAGCACGCCGTTGTTGGCGGCATGCGTGATGGCCGAGACGAACGAGACCGGCGTCGAAATGACGAGCGCGCACGGGCAGGCAACCACCAGAAGCGAGAGCGCGCGATAGATCCAGTCATGCCAGAGCTGGCCAGAGAAGCCGGTAACCAGCGAGAGCACCAGCGGCACGCCCAGGCCAACCACCACGGCGCACCCCACTACGATGGGGGTGTAGACGGCGGCAAAGCGGTCGACGAAGCTCTCATAGGGGGCCTTCTCCGCCTGGGCGCCCTGCACCATGGACACGATGCGCGAGAGCATCGTGCAATCCTCGTCAGCCGTGACCTCAAGCTCCACCACGCCCGTGGTGTTGAGCGAGCCAGCGAAGACCTCGGCGCCCACGCCCTTGTCCTTGGGCGTGCTCTCGCCGGTGATGGCGGCCTCGTTGAAGGACGAGCTGCCCTCCAGAATCACGCCGTCCAGCGGCACGCGCTCGCCCGGCAGCACGCGGATGCGCTCGCCTTCCTCCACGTCCTCCACGGCCACGTCGTGCACGTGCGCGTCGGAGCCCTCGCCGTGCACTAGGTGCGCAACCTCGGGCGCAAGCTCCATGAGCTCCTTGATGGAGCCCGAGGTCTTGCGCATGGACCAGCCCTCGAGCCACTCGCCGATCTGGTCAAGGAAGATGACGATGGCGGCGTCGCCAAACATTGAGGTGTCGCCCGCAAAGCCCATGATGAGGCCGCCAAGCACCGCGATGCCCATCAGCACGTTCATGTCGGCGGTACGACGTTTGAGCGCCGCGAAGGCCATCGGCGCCACGAAGACGAGGCCCGCGACGGCGGCCAGCACATAGAACGGAATGGCGCGTTCCTCGCTGCCCATCACGTGGTCGGTGATCAGGCCGGCAACGAGCATGGTGCCCGAGATGAGCATGAGCACACGCTCGCGATTCTCCTGGTACCAGCTGCGCTCGGCCGAGAGCTCCTCGCGCTCTGCGTCAGAGAGCTCGAGGTCCTGCCCGCACGAGCGGATGGTCTGGAGGATCTCGCGACGTGCCTCGAAGGAGTTGGCGTCGTCCTCGAGCACCACGTCGAGCGTCGCCGTGGCGTAGACGATGCGCGCGTCCTTCACGCACTTGAGCATACGCACCGCGTTCTGCACGTTGAGCGCGCAGTTGGGACAGTCGATGTCCAGCACGTGGTAGCTCAGCGTGGGAGCCTCGGAAAGCTCGCGCGTCTCAGGGACGTGCTCGTCGTCATCGCAGCAGCCACAGCCGCAGGAGCAGTGGTCGTGCTCGTGGTGATGCTCGTGGCCGTGGTGGTGCTCATGATGATGGTGCTCGTGGTGGTGTTCATGCTCGCAGCAGCAGCAGTCGTGGTCCTCGTGG
>DJXA01000040.1:1665-10256 GCA_002449555.1 Atopobiaceae bacterium UBA7016
CAGCAGCAGTCGTGGTCCTCGTGGCCATGCTCATGCTCATGCTCGCGTTCGCAGCAGCAGCCACACTCGCACTCATGCTCCTCCTCCGCGGCCTGCGCCTGCAGGTGCTGGTGCTCGTCTGCCATGGCTACTCCCCTTCCTTGCCTGTGAGCTCCGCAGCGTGGCTCAGGCCAACGCTGATCAGCAGTGCCACGTGCTCGTCCGCAAGCCGATAGATGACGCGCTGTCCCTCGCGACGAGCCGTTACCAGACCGCGGTCGCGCAGCATGCGCAGCTGATGCGAGATGGCCGACTGCGATACCTGGCACAGCTCCTGCAGGTCAGACACGCCGCGGTCCCCCTCGCACAGCGCCGCGAGGATGCGGAAGCGCGTGTAGTCCGACAGTGCGTCAAAGATCTGCGTTGCCTCGTAGATGACGTCCTCATCCGAGAAGAAGCACGCGATGCTTTGGTCCAAGTTCTCATGAAGTTGCTCGGCGGTCATGGGTATCCCCTCTCGCTTTTCTTGTTGAATTCAATATATGCGCATTTGCTCATAAGTTCAACCGTTCACGCAAAATGCAAGGGGAATGGCCCATTCTTCATCGTGAGCGCACATCTCACGCAGATGTGCATGTTGACGGTGAGACGCCCGCTTTGGTCAACAAGAGACGGGGAAGGGACCAAATCCCCTCCCCGTCTCTTGTTGACCAAAGCGGGCGTCTCACCGTCAACATGCACCTACGAGCGCTCATCCTTTTGTTTGCCCTTGTCCTCGGGCAGCCTTCCTGCCTGCTTCAGGGCCTGGCGCAAGATCCACTCTACTTGGCCGTTGGCGCTGCGCATGTCGTCCTCGGCCCAGCGCTCGATGGCGTGCCAGACCTCAGGGTCTATGCGTAGGGGATACTGCTTTCGCGCGGCCATGGATAGCTCCCGTCGCGTCCGTTAGTACAGCGAGCCGGTGTTGACCACGGGCTGCGCCTCGGAGTCTCCGCAGAGCACCACCATGAGATTGGACGCCATCGTGGCCTTGCGGTCGTCGTCAAACTCCACCACGCCACCATCGGAGAGCTGCGAAAGCGCCATGTCAACCATCGAGACAGCACCCTCTACGATCTTCTTGCGGGCCGCGATGATGGCCTCGGCCTGCTGACGGCGCAGCATCGCCTGGGCAATCTCCTGCGCGTAGGCAAGGTGCGTGAGACGCGCATCGTCAACCTCCACGCCAGCGACCTCCAGCTTGCGGTCAAGCTCGGCCTTCAGCGCCTCGGACACCTCCTCGATGTTGGTGCGCAGTGTAATGGTTGCGGCGGCGTTGGAGTCGTCGTCCTCCATGTGGTCGTACGCATAGAGGCTCGCCACGTGGCGCAGGCCGGTCTCGGTGATCATCTCCACGTAGGACTCGTAGTCATCCACGTCGAAGACGGCCTTGGCGGTGTCGGCCACATGCCACACGATGACGGTGGCAATCTCGATGGGGTTACCCATCTTGTCGTTCACCTTGATGCGGTCACCGGTGTAGGTGCGGGCGCGCGTGGAGATCTTCGAGCTGTGCTGATGGCCGCCCAGCTTGACCTCGACGCCCTTCTCCCCCGCCGTCACCGCAGACTCGGCGCCGCCCTGGCTTGAGGTGCCCAGGTTACGGGAGTAGAACGGGTTGGCCCAACGCAGACCCTCGTCGCGCACGGTGCCTACATACTTGCCAAACAGCACGCACACGCGCGCCTGCCCGGGCTGCAGGGTAAAGAACCCGCAGCTGGCGATGATGGTTGCCACGAACAGGAGACAGGAAAGCAGCATCATGGTGAGGCCGCCAGGCACCGATCCGTCGTAGGTGTTCAGACGGATGATGGACCACACGAACAGAAGCGGACTGGCCAGGTATCCAAGGATAACCACGCCGAGCATGGCCCAACCGCTCGCCGCATGTGCCCTCTTCTCAACGCTCATCGTACGTTCCTTTCTCGGGCTTCGGGTGGCCATTCCGCAGGCCAGACATCCCGTGTGCCCACAGCCAACGTTCTCTCGTTGGTTGAAATGATTGTGATATCACTTTGGTCTCTTGTCAAGCACAATCGTTCCTCCATAGATGGGTGCAAATCCCACCGCCCTTGGGGTATAAAGAATGAGATGTTTCTTCAAGGAGGCATATGGCAACGCGCAACGACCATACCAAGCACCACGAATCAGGGCTGCTTCGCAGCGCGCTCCTTGCGCTCGCTGAGGTCTCCCTCATCTCGCTTGCCTTGGGCGTGGCCGTTGGCCTAGGAGTGGCACCGCTTGTAGCCATTCTTGCGGGATGCCTCGTAGGCGCAGCTGCCGTCAGCGTGCACGTACTGCGCGCTAAGGCCAACGAGCAGGCCGAGGAGCGCCTGCCTGAGCCGCAACCGCAACCGATTGCTGACGAGCAGCCTTCCGAAGTCCCCACTCAGCAGGCAATAGAGCCGCTCCCCGCGAGCGCGCCGGCCGTCTCAAGCGCAGGCGAAGCCGGCGAGATTGACATCACCCCCAGCGTGACCGACCTCGACGAGTGGGATCTGGGCGAGAACCCGCCCAGCACGCTCGACATGGCAGCGCTCAGCCGCCGCATCGTAGGCGTGATGGACCCCATCGCCGAGCTCAAGCTCTTTGTGGGCGACATCCGCACGCGCGAGGCGGAAGGAACCGACCTTCCGTCTCCCTTCGAGCAGTACGCCGCACGGCTGCTTGCCGAAGCGGGCCTCTTCAAGACCGACGTCAAGCTGCCGCACCTGCGCATCGTGCGCCCGCCTGCCTCCGGCATGTTCTACCTGCGCATCCACGACCGCAAGCTGCCGTATCTGGCCAAGATCCGCGTGCTTGCACTTGAGGCCGCGCTCAATGCGCTGCGCTTTTCCGACACCTACTTCGATGACCCCGACGCCCACTCGGTGGAGGAACACTACCAGCTGCTGCAGAAGCTCACGCACTCCATCGCCTCGCAGACGCCCAGCCTCGGCGAGGGCATCCCCCTCTCTGAGGATGAGTCGCCCGACACGGAGTGGGCGGTGCGCATGGGCATCTCAACCGCTATCGAGTCCTTCCAGCTGCCGCATCGCCTCGCCGCATCGTGGCGCGTCAACGTCAGCGACGGCAACGTGGCCATCCAGATGGAGCTGCCGTCCGAGGCCACCTTCCCCGCCACGCGCTACGTGGAGGACCTTGGCCTCGTGGCCACCAGCCGCGAGATGCGCAGAAAGGCCGCCTCTGACTACTCGCTGAAGCTTGCTCTGCTCGTCGCCAACGCGGCCTTCCGCTGCTCCGAGCTCATCAAGCACGTCTGGGTCGCCGGCACCGTCCAGACCGCAAACCGCACGGCGTGCTACCTCTCGGTGGACTTCGATCGCTGGCGCTTCTCCAAGCTTGACCTCTCTGACCTGGGCGACCTTACGGTTGTCTATCGGTCCTTTGCCCCCGCCCTGCGCTATGAGGACGGCATCCTGCGGCCCGTTGAGCAGACCTTCGCGCTGGACGAGCGCCGCTTCTGCCCGCCGCGCCGCTATGAGGCCGTGGGGCTTTCTACCCGCAAGATTAAGCATCCCTACTCGGACGAGCTGGGATGCGACCGTGTCTCGGGCCTCTCCATTGACGAGGCGACCAACCGCGAATACATGGCGGCGGACATCATCGCCCGTCTGGGTGACTCCACCGAGCAGAACGTGCGGCTCATCATGGAGCTCGCGGGCGACGACCCCGACCCGTCGGTGCGCAGCGCGGCTGAGCGCACGGTGTCCAAGCTTATCGAGGGCACCATCTCCGAGGACGCCGCATCGGTGGGCAAGGAGTTCTTGGCCGGCGACGCCCTTTCCCGCGCCGTCGAGCGCGCAAGCGCGGCGCTGCAGGCAAAGAACCCCGCGGCCGCCGAGGAGCTGCTCCGCAAGGTGCTTGGCCCCGTTGACGCGGCGGGCGTCTACGCGGACACGCCGCACCTGGAATACCGCTTCTTCCCCAACTATGTCGAGCGTGCGCTGTACAACCGCCTCTTCACGCTTGACGGCCGCATGCCCCTGCTGGTGCCGCGCAGCTACTACACCGCCCACTTCCTGCTTTCGGTCTCCCAGCTTATGCAAGGCAAGGCCGAGGAGGCGCTCAAGAGCGCGCGCCGGCTTGTGGAACTGTCCCCGCTGGATGCCCGCAGCCACGCGCATCTCACCCGCTGCCTCGAGCTCGCCGGCAAGGACGAGGAGGCCGAAGAGGTGCTCGTCCACCTGCTGGAGATTGCGCACGACCCCGAGGGGCTCGGCATCGCGTACTACCGCATGGCGTTCTTCCAGTGGAAGGCCGGCCACACGCTGGCTGCGCAGGCGTGCTACCAGTTTGCGCTGCGCTTCATGCCAGCCTATGCGCCCGTCATTGCAATGGAGCTGGGAACGCTGGCGTTGCAGAGCGGTGCCTCGTTCCATGAGGAGCTAAGCGAGGACGAGGCTGAGCAGGTGTTGCGCGACGCAGGCATCCCCGTCGCACCCACCAGCGAGATGTCCGAGGCCTTCCTCGCCTGTGCCCGTGCCTCGCTTGACGCCGAGATCTTCCCCGTGGCGCGCAACTTTGCCTGGATCCTCGGGGCCTTCTCGGGCGATGACATCATCGCTGGGGTGCTGCGCTCCATCGAAGACGCCCCCTCCGACCCTTGGAACGACCTCCTTCTCTCATGACCCACAGGAGCACTGCTGTGAACAACACCACGCTGTGGCCACCCGCCTTTGACGGGGCCATCTTTGACTTTGACGGAACCATCGCCGAGACGGCCTACATCTGGGAACACGTGGACCGCGCCTTCTTGGGCGCCCGCGGCATCCCCTACAGTGAGGAGTACGCCCGCGCATTGGCGGTGCTGGGCTTTGACCGCGGGGCGCGCTATACCATCGAGCGCTATAACCTGCGCGAGACCGAAGAGGACATCGTTGACGAGTGGAAGCGCCTGAGCTGGGCGTTCTATCGCTCCGAGGTGACGCTCAAGCCGGGTGCACGCTCCTATATCCTGTCACTCAAACGGCGCGGCGTGCGGTGCGCGCTTGCCACCAGCAACGAGCCCGAGCTGGTACGCAGCATGGAGCACGTGGACGCGGCCCAGCTGTTTGACGCCTGCGTCTTTGCCTGCGAGGTGGGCGTGCCCAAAGATCAGCCGGACATCTACCTCGAGGCGGCGCGCCGTATGGACGTCGACTCTACGCGCTGCATCGTGTTTGAGGACATCGAGCCCGGCATATGCGCCGCCCACGGCGCGGGCTTCCTGACGTGCGCGGTCAAGGCCGAAGACACCAGTCAGGACTGGGAGGCGGTATCCGCCGCCGCTGACCTCGCGCTCACCACATGGGAAGACCTCGTCCCCCTTTCGTGAGGAACGAGGCCCACTTCGATAAACGGTTTGCTGTGTCAGCAGCCGCCTAGAGGTCAAGCTCCATCAGGCGCGCGATGGACACGATGTAGATCTTCAGCGCGCGCTTGAGGCACTCCTCGCTCACGCCCTCGTCGGGGCCGTGCTCAATGCCTACCCACTCGGGATCTTTCACGCTGGGGTCGTGCGGACCAAAGGCGCACGCGCGCGGGAAGTGACGGGCGTAGGTGCCGCCGCCGATGACAAAGGGCTCCGCCGCCGGGTCAGCGTACTCGCGATACGTGTCAAGCAGCGCCTGGATTGCCGGCAGGGACGGATCCATGTAGAACGGCGGGTTGGACATGCCCGCCTCGAAGGTGCAGCCGTGCTCCTCCGCGAGCTTTTCGAAGGCACCGATAACGTCCTCGATGGCGATGGACGTGGGATAGCGCACGTCCATAGTGATGGTCATGGTGCCGTCATCCAGGGTACGGACGACGCCGGCGTTCATGGTGAGGGCGCCAAACACCTCGTCCGCAGAGGCGATGCCCAGAGGCTCGCCGTCGCTCGTGTTGGCAATGATGTCAACCATGCGCAGGAAGGCGTCGAGTCCCTCGTCCCCCGCCGTCACGCCAAGGTCGAGCAGCATGGTCGACAGCTGGCCGATGGCGTTGACCGTACCCTGCGGGAAGGCGGCGTGGCCGCCGATGCCGTGGGAGACCACCTGCGTGAGGCCCTCGGTGCTGGCCTCAAGCTCGAAGCTGTCCGCACATTCAGACGTCGGCATGCCCTCGGTCTTGACCTTGGCGGTGGCGAGGCCGGGAATGGCGTTGGCCACGGTGCCGCCATCAAGCTCAACGAGCGCAGAGCCCTCGTGCACCACGGGAGCCTTGGTGGTGAACAGACCGTGGAAGATGCCCTTCTCGCCACAGATCAGCGGGAAGTCCGCGTCGGGCGTGAACAGGAAGTCGGGCGCCTCATAGTTCTCGAGGTACCACTCGACGTCGGCCATGCTGGTCTCTTCGTTGTTGCCTACGATGCAGCGCAGCGTGTAGGGCAGCTGCTCGCCCGTGCGATGGACCTGGTCCGCGAAGTACTTGGCAGCATAGACGGACAGCACGAACGGGCCCTTGTCGTCCAGCACGCCGCGACCAAGCAGGTATCCCTCGCGACGCGTCACGTCCAGAGCCGGCACCGTCCAACCGATGCCCACGGGCACGATGTCGGTATGCGCGATGGTGGCAATCTGCTTCTCCGAGCGACCAGGGAGGTCGGCGTAGCCAATGTAGCCATCGCAGTTGTGCGGCTCAAGGCCGGCGCGCTCCGTAAGCTCAAGGCCCTTCACCAGCGCCTGATACGCACCCGGACCCCACGGCTTGCCCGGCTCGGCATGCTCAAGATCCTCGACGGAATCGATGCGCACCAAGGACCTGATATCCTCCACGACGTCTTCCCAGACCTCGTCGACGTATGCTTCGACGTCCTGCTTCAGCTGCTCGTCAATCAAGGGGACGCTCCTCTCTGCGGCAAAACCGCATTGTTCACGTGTGCCTTCCCCATGGTATCCCTTTGTCCCTCGCTGCCAAAGGACGATATAAAAAGCCGACGTACGCAAAAGGAGGGCCACCCTGCGGTGGCCCTCCCCTCTGGTCTGCCTAGTTATGCTCTGGCTTGACTAGATCTTGCGGACGGCGGAAGCCTGCAGCTTGCCGTTCTGGCCGGTCGTGATCTCAAACTCAACGGCCTGGCCCTCGTCCAGGGTCTTGAAGCCGTCCATCTGAATCTCGCTGTAGTGGACGAACAGATCGTCGCCATCCTCGCGAGAGATGAAGCCGTAGCCCTTGTCGGGGTTGAACCACTTAACAGTACCCTGTGCCATGACGTGCCTTTCTTCTTTGCCCCAGTCCTTTCTGGGACACAACGCTGCGCTTATGCGCGATACCATGCGGAAAAACCGCAAGAGGTATCTTACCCTAACGTCAAGGACATATTCACCACAATTCGGTTGAGCGCAAAACAACGTATGAACACAACCTATAACGGGCTAAACGGCAGGTATTTGCTACTGTTCCCAAGCATATTCGATGGTCAGCAGGCGCTCTTGGGCAAGCGGCGTCTTGCGCACCGTCAACAGTTCCGTAGCCTCAGGAGCCGTGGTGACCTGGTAGGTGAACACCACGCTCTCCCCCACGTCGGCGTTGAGCACGCCCGTATAGGCATCGTAGCCGTAGAGGGTGTACTTGCTAATCCAGCCGTAGCCGTCGTGCGTGAAGTTGGTGATGGAGCCGCCAGCGGGCGCCATGATCAGGGGAACGAGCACCATGTCCGAGTCGGTGCGCTTGTCCGGCGCGTTATAGCCCCATACATAGCGCGGGGAGTACTCCAGTTCCTCGGCCCATGCCGAGTTACTGATGGTGGTGACCACGTCGTAGGTCTTGCTGCCGTCCTCGTTCTCAACCGGCTCCGATACCTGGGTGTCCATCTTGGTATACCAGCCAATCTTGGCCCAGGTGTTGTCGCTCAGGTACACCCCAAGCTCAGGCTTGGTGGGATCGTCGGGAATCTTTCCCGAGAAACCCTGGTCCATGAAGATCTGCTGTAGGTCGGGGTTCTCCAGCCACACCTGCAGGCGATGGTCTGCGGCGGACTGCGTGAGCATGGCATACAGGTCGGTGAAGCTCACCTTGCCCAGGCTATGCATGAGCTTGTCAAACGAAAGCGAGGCGACCTCGGCAAAGAACTGGTCCTGCTCCTTGCCTTCGGTACCAATGCGCCAGTAGGCGTCACTCATGAGCTCCCACGCGGCGTTGGTGCCGTCAACCAGCGTGCCGTCAGAGGCCGTGACGCCACCCGTAAGGGCAAGCACCCGCTGCAGGAAGACCGGGTCGATGGCGATGACGCCGTCGATGTGCACGTTGCGGTGATACTCGTAGCCTTCGGCCATATACTTACCAACCTGCGTGAAATCCGGCAGGAAGGGAATGGACCCCATGTTGCCGTCAACGCCGGGGAAGGCCGTCTCCTCGTCCTCGCGGAAGGTGAGGAAGTCGTCAGCCTTCTGCTGAAGGGTGACCGTCTTGCCCATGGCAATCTTGCCGTCTTTCACCGTGACGAGGGTCCACGACCCTGGGAAGCCACCAGCGGAGCGCAGCTCGGCGTTGGTAAAGGCGACCACGAGGTAGTTGCGTGTGGTACCGCCACCACCCAAGAGGGTGTTGAAGTGCGGCAAGAGCGACTGCGCCAGCTCAATCATGCTCGTTGCCGAGCCAATGCCATCCTG
>DJXA01000040.1:10336-20103 GCA_002449555.1 Atopobiaceae bacterium UBA7016
ACCGTGCTCAGTACCTCATTAAGCCGCTCGACGTGAGCGGGCGGTAGCGCGACGATCTTGTCGGCGCTGCGCAGGAACACGGGCGCAGCCTCCTCAAGAGAACCCGAGAGCGACTCAAGCGCCACCAGATCGATGGCGCCGTCGCTGAAGACATCCTTGTAGTTCATGACCGTCGGGTTGGAGGCGATGGGCACCAACGCATTGTCGGTAAGGTCAACAAAGACGTCCGAGAGCTTCTGGACGCTCCTCACATCCGAGCCGTAGACGGGCGCAAGCGTCGCAAGGTACCACGCCGGAGAGTGGACCTCGCCGCGAATGGAGTGCGCGACGTCGACCATGTTGTCGACGGCCTGCTGCAGCGCCTCAGAATCGCCCTTCTTGACGGCACCCTTGAGGTCATCCACGGCGGCCATGACGTCGTCCGCCTCGGCCATGACCGAACGAGAAGAGCTGTACAGATCAAAGGCACAGAGACCAGCCAGGCCAATGACCACAAGCAGCGCGCACGCAATGATACGAGCCGTGGTCCAGCCCTTTCCCGGACGCCCGTGGGCTGACTTTCGCTCTGGTGCCATATGCGCTTCGCGAGGTTCTGTGCGAATGTGGGAGGCCATAGCTAACCCCTTCGATGGTCTCGTGCCGCCACTGACGACACTCGCAGAGAAAACAGTGCTTAACTTGTCTAGTTTGCCACAACTCTGTGTGACCCGCATGGATGACGCTTTTGAACGCCACGCACAGGAACAGGAGCGGGCTCTCGAACGTTCTTCTAGTCTCGCTGAAACTCCTCGGGCACCACGTCAGGGTCAACGTCAAAAGACGAGGCAACGGTCAGCGCCTGCTGGCGCCTGAGCTGCGCCGTCTCTTGGTCTCCCAACTCCTCGTACACGTCCCCCAGCTCACGCAGCGTATAGGTGACATACTCGGCCAAAGAGTCTCCCACGCCCGAAAGGTGCATCATGGTGACCAGCGAATCGGGAGACAATCTGAGCGCAACGTCCGCGTCAAGATCCAGAAGGCCAGCGACCGCCTCCTCGGCTTCTCGTGCCGCCTCGGGGTCGTGGCGTTTGCGCGCAAGGCCGAGCGCCTCCGTCACCGCATCGACAAACTGGGCAATGACCTCAAGAAGATAGTCCTTATGCAGCATGGGATGAAAAACCTTTCTGAGTTGCCGTTACTTCTGAGGCGGCAGGGGCACGCCCAGATGCTCGAAGGCCGCCGGCATGGCCTGACGCCCCTGCGGAGTACGCGTAATGAGGCCGCGCTGCAGGAGGTAGGGCTCGTATACGTCCTCGAGCGTTGAGGGATCTTCTCCCACCGCGGAGGCCACCGTGGTCAGGCCCACCGGACGCCCGCGGAACGTGCGCGTAAGCACTTCGAGAATCTTAATGTCCATCCAGTCGAGCCCAAGCTCGTCAATTTCGAAGAACGAGAGCGCCTCGGCGGCAATCTCCCACGTAATGTCTCCGTTGGCACGCACCTGCGCATAGTCGCGCACGCGCTTGAGCAGGCGATTGGCCAGACGCGGCGTGCCACGAGAACGAGACGCAATCTCTGCCGCGGCCTGCGTATCAAGCTGCACGCCCAAGATGGATGCCGAACGCATGACGATGGTGGAGAGTTCTGGGTTGGTGTAGTAGTCAAGCCGGTACGAGATGCCAAAGCGGTCGCGAAGCGGACCCGTGAGAAGGCCCGTCCTCGTAGTGGCACCCACCAAGGTAAAACGCGGGATGTCGAGCCTGATGGAGCGAGCCGCGGGGCCCTTGCCGATGACGATGTCAAGGAAGAAGTCCTCCATCGCAGGATAGAGAACCTCCTCGACCTGATGGTTTAGGCGGTGGATCTCGTCCACGAACAGAACGTCACCTTCCTCAAGGTTGGTGAGGATGGCCGCAAGGTCACCGGTGCGCTCGATGGCAGGGCCAGAGGTGGTATGCAGCTTGGCACCCATCTCGTTTGCGACCACGCCGGCAAGCGTGGTCTTGCCCAGTCCGGGAGGACCCGAGAAGATAACGTGGTCAAGCGGCTCGCCGCGGTCCTTCGCTGCCTGAATAAGCACGCGCAGGTTCTCCCGAACACGCTCCTGGCCACAGTAGTCATCCAGCGTGCGGGGGCGCAGCGAACGCTCGACGTCGATGTCGTCAGAGGTCAGCTCGCCCGTCACGCTCCTCGGGCCATGCTGGCGCGTGGGAGCAGGCGTGTCAAAGAGGTCATCCTTGTCAGCTTCCCACATTAGCGACCACCTCCCAGACGCTTCAGGGCATATGCAAGCGCCTGCTCGATGGTGGTCGCGCCGGCGGCTTCATGCCCCTCAAGGGCCAGCTCGGCCTCCTGCGACGTAAAGCCCATGGAGAGCAGCGCGTCGGTAGCCTCTGCCGCCACGGAGTTTGCGGGCGCGGCGACAACGACGTCGTCAAGCGAGGGCGTGGAGAGCCCCACCAAGGAGCGGAGCTCGGCATCCTTGTGGAACACGCCGTCAAGGTCTACCAGCAGCCGCTGCGCCTTGCGCTTTCCTACGCCCGGAACCTGCGCCATGCGATTGGCGTCCTGCGTGGCCACGACCGTGGCCAGCGCGGCGGGCTTGAAGGTGGACAGCACCGAAAGCGCGAGCTTGGGGCCCACGCCAGAGATGGCGATAAGGCGGTCAAAGAGGGTGCGCTCCTCGCGACTCATGAAGCCATAGAGTTCCATGGCATCCTCTCGCACGACCATGCGCGTAAGCACGGTAACGCCGGCGGTGCCCACGGAGGGAAGCTCGGCAGCCGTGTTATGCGAGATGCCCACCTCATAGCCAACGCCCCCCACGTCGATGACGGCATAGGTGGGCATGACCTCTACCAAGGTTCCGGTCAACTGGACAATCACAAGGCGCTCCTTCTATTCCTTTGCTCGCGACGGGCAAGGCGCGTGGCGGTAGCCGCCGCTGTCACCTCGCGCGACTCGACGCGGTCGTACTCCATCTGCGCGAGCTCTGCCTCACGTATCTGGTCGGGCGCAGCATCACGCGCCAGGGACTTCGTGCGGCTGAGGTTTGCGTGGCATACCGCCGCCGCCAATGCATCCGCCGCATGGTCTGGGTGCGGATCGTGATCCAAGGCGAGCACGTGCCGAACCATATAGATGACCTGGTACTTGTCGGCCCCGCCGGTCCCGACCACGGCCTGCTTGATTTGCATGGGCGTATACTCGCCCACCTCAAGGCCCGCACGGGCACACGCCACGATGGCGACGCCACGGGCCTGAGCCGTCGCGATTGCCGAGCGAACGTTTTCGCCAAAGAAGATCTTCTCGATGGCAAGGTGCGTTGGATGGTACGTCTCGATGACCCGCGCCACCTCGTCGTATATGGTGCCCAGGCGCTGGTCGATGGGCTCGGAGGAGCGCGTGGCAACGCAGCCGTACGCACGGGCACGACAAACCGAGCCGCGCGTCTCTATGACGCCCCAGCCGGTATGTGCAAGGCCTGGGTCGATGCCGAGGATGATCACGTGCCCTCCCGATACAACAACGAACGTTCGTTCTATGCTATCACGTTCAGGCAAGGTTGTCACGAAAAAGCACGATGAGTTCGTAGCGCCTCATCAGTTCTCAGAGAACGGCTCGGGCCAATCACCGCTTCCTCCAAGTGCGAGGTCGCGCAAAAGCTCCAGTGCCTCCATGAACTCACCTCGGTGCGCCGCCGCTTCCTCAGGCGTTGCGGGGCGAATCCGCTCGCTTTCGAGCGTCCGAGGCGCATCAGAACGCAAGAAAGACGCAAACGCCTCCTGCACGTCCTCGGGCGATTCGGCGCGCACGTGGTCTCGCCACGCAAAGCCAAGCGGCATGCGCCCATCGCGCAGCGTGCGCGTCGTCATCATCAAGCTGGGAGGACACGAAACACGATATGGTTCCCGCTCGCGAAGCGAACCGAGCACCGCCTGGACAAGCTCGTCGTCTTCAACGGTTGCCGCCACTTCGCTCATGCTGCACTCGCCTTCGATATGCGTGGCCAGCGTGGCATCCATGCGCTCAAGCAGCCGCTCGGTCTCCCATGCGTGGACGTCGATGCCCACGCTCGGCACGTCGCTCAGCAGCACATCGAGCGCCGGGAACACCGAGGATATGGTGTTGCGCAGGCGCGCCACGTCAAGCACGTCGATGCGGTAGACGTCCCCCAAGGGCGCCAGGCGGCCTGCATGCACGCGGCCCGCATACGTCTCAAGGGCAATGCCCGTCTTGTCATCCGAGGCAAGCGGCAGCGCGTTCGTCTCGCGCGCAAGCGAGGCGAGGTGCACCTGCACCATATCATGTGTCAGCAAGACATCATGCTCAGGCAAATTCGTCACGGGGCGGGCGTCGAGACGTAGCGCCTGCGCCAGCCGTGCTACATCCGCAACGCGCGCCGACGCATCTGGCGCGCACAGTAACGCATGAACATGGGTTGGGCCTAAGGCGTCGGTCGCCAAAACCGCCAGCAGCATCGAGGAAAGCGAGCCATCAAGCGCCAGGGCAACATCGGTAAGCCCCAGCTTCTGCACGTGGTCTCGTATGCCAAGCACCAGTGCCTGCCACAGCCCGTAGCGCTCGTCATACACCTCTTGCGGCACCTCGACGCCCGACTCGAGCGCCTCGTCAGTGCCAAGCTCCGTTATGAGCAGGTCTTCCTCAAACGAGGGCGAGGACGCCACGAGCCGTCCGTCAGGTGCCAGCACGAAGCTTCCCCCGCTAAAGACCTGGGTGCCGTATCCGCCCAGCGATCCAACACCCACAAGCCACGACCCCGTCTCACGTGCGTCCTGCACATAGCGCCCCTTGTCAAGGGCCGCGCCAAGCGTGGAGGAGGCGTCGTCAATGGCATAGCTGTAGCTCGCCACGTACACAAGCACATCAACGGCGGTCTCGGCGTCAATCCAGCGGTCAAGGTCCTCATACGAGAACGCCAAGCCAAGCGACGTGCCACCTACTTCCAGGCGCACGAGCTCTTCAGGCGTGACCGACGTATACGGCCCCTCCTGCCCACGATGGCGCGACAGCGAGGCAAACCGAAGCGGGTGCGCCATGCCCCCACGAAGATGCATGACCTCCATGGCCGCACTGTCCCCCATGGGAATGACCACCGGCACCAGGCAATCGCACGCGACGCGCTTGGCTAGGTCGGAAAGCGTTCGGGTCAGGTCAAGCAGAAACGCGTCCTGCTCGCTGTAGTCAACCGGAACAGGCCCCGTCAGCGCGCACATGCCAAACACAAGGAGGTCGACCCCGCGCCCCTTTGCAACGCTGCTGATGTCAGCTATGCGCTGCGCCGTGTGCGCGAGGTCGCCCGCCTTGGTGTCAATCTGTGATACTGCGATACGCACCTAAAGGCCTAGATCTCGGCCTTCCAGAGGCCGTGCAGGTTGCAGTACTCGTACACGGTGACGTTCTCGGAGCCGTCGCACGCGAACTCGGCCACGGGAGCCTCGCCCGGGTGCAGCTTTTTGATCTCGAGACGGTCGCCGGCAGACAGGGCGATGAACTGGATGGAGTGGGCCTCCAGCATCGGGTGCTCGACCTCGCCGACCTTGGCGATGATCTTGCCGCCCTCGCGGGTGACGAACGGGACGTGCTTCTCGGTGGCGGCGTCGGTGGAGCCGGCAGCGAGCTCGACACAAGGCTCGCCGCAGCACTGCGGGGTGCAGGGGCCCTCAAGGACCTTGACGAACAGGTTTGCGCACTTCTTGCACTTGTAGAACTTGACCTCAGCCATTGATGGCTCCTCTCCTGGAATGCCTATCGGTACCCTACATGGTAGCAGACCGCACCCTCACTACACGAACTGGATGTGCCCCTCGTCGCCCACCAGGTCGCGAACCTCGGCGGCGAGCACCATGTTGTGCCCGTCGACGCGCGTGGGCAGCTCCATGCGCATGGTCTCGCCGTTGGCGTTTGACACCATCAACTCGACGTGGTCAAGGCCCACGTAGCGCTTGAGGATGGCGTTCAGCTGCTCCATACGGTCATACGACAGCATGCGCGGCGTCATGAACACCTCCATCACGCGCGGCTTGTTGGTCTTCTCGTTCAGCTCCATCGGCACCACCGAGCTGCAGATGAGCTGGTTGCCGCGGTCGCCGCGCTCCAGCTTGCCCACCACGTGCACGAAGATGTCGCCCGACGACTCGCCCGTCTCGGGGTCGACCTCGCCAGAGAGCGCCGATGCGCACTCCTTGTACGTCTTGGGGAAAATGACGAGCGAGATCTCGCCCTCCATGTCCTCGAGGGTGACGATGGCCATGGAGTCACCGTTCTTGGTGGTCTTCTTGGCAACCGACGTCACCATGCCCGCTAGGCGGATGGGCTTGTCCTCAGGCACCTTGTAGCGCGTGATCATGGTGCCCGTGACCGGGTTCATGACCTCGTCCGACTCCTCGATCTGCGCGATCGTGTAGTCGCGCGCCTTCGAGAGCGCATACTCGTACGGGCGCAGCGGGTGGTCGGAGACGTAGATGCCCAGCACCTCGTGCTCTTGGGCAAGCTTGGTGGAGCGGTCCCACTCGACGCCGTCTGGCTCGGGGATGTCGTCCTCAAACCCCGACCCCTCGATGTCGGCAAACATGTCAAAGAGCGAGAACTGCCCTGCAGCGCGGTCCTTCTGACGTTTGGCGTAGGTGTCGATGATGTTCTCGGGATTGCCCTTGTCCACAAACGACAGCATCTGGCGACGCGGGTAGCCCGTGGCGTCAAACGCGCCGCTCTTGATGAGCGCCTCCACCACGCGGCGGTTGGCCGAGTTGGTGTCCACGCGCTCGACGAAGTCGTGCAGGTTCTTGAACGGACCGCCCTTGGCACGCTCGGCCATGATGGCCTCGCCCACGCCCTCGCCCACGCCGCGGATGCCCGCAAAGCCGAAGCGGATGCCCTCGGCTGTCGCCGTGAAGTCCTTGCCCGACTCGTTGATGTCGGGCGGCAGGATCTGGATGCCCTCGTGGCGGCATGCGGTCACGTAGTGCACGATCTTGTCGGTCTTGCCCATGTAGGAGGTAAGGACCGAGGCCATATACTCCTTGGGGAAGTACGCCTTCAGCCAGGCCGTCTGCATGACCAGGATGGCGTAGCCGGCCGAGTGGCTCTTGTTAAATGCGTAGGACGCGAACTCGAGCACGTCGTCCCAGATCTTCTGGGCAATCTCGCGGGTGTACTGGTTTGCCTCTGCGCCGTTCATCCAGTGGTCGTAGATGGTCTCGTCCTTGCCGTCCTCCCAGTGGAAGACCTCGTCGGTGAGCATCTTGATCTTCTTCTTGGCCACTGGCTTGCGGATACGCGAGTCACTTTCGCCTGCCGAGAAGCCGCACATTTTCATGGAGATCTGCATGACCTGCTCCTGGTAGACCATGGTGCCGTAGGTCTCCTCCAGGATGTCGGACAGGCGGTCGTCGTAGAAGGCGACCTGCTTGCGGCCGTTCATGCGGTCGATGTAGTCGCTGACCATGCCGGCGCCCAGAGGGCCCGGACGGTACAGCGCGATAAGTGCCACGACGTGCTTGAACTCGCGCGGCTGCATGCCCTTGATGGTGGCCGTCATGCCCGCAGACTCGATCTGGAAGACGCCTGCGGTATGGCCGCGACCCATCAGCGCAAAGATCTCTGGATCACCAAAGGGAATCTTGTCCACATCGATATCAACGCAGGTTGCCCCAGGCTTTATGGTGGAGCGAACCGCTTCTGGCATGCGCTCGATGTCTTCGGGCGTCGCATAGTTGGCGCGGATGTTGCGCAGCGCCTTACTGATCACCGTCAGCGTGCGCAGGCCCAGGAAGTCCATCTTCAGAAGGCCCATGTCCGCGACGGAGTGACCCTCGAACTGCGTGATCTCGACACCGCCCTTGGTGTCGAGCTTGGTGGGCACGTGGTCGTTCACCGGCGTGGGCGTAATGAGCACGGCGCAGGCGTGCACGCCCTCGCCGCGCGTCAGGCCCTCGATAGACAGCGCCGCGTCGATGATGCGGCGAGACTCCTCGTCGTTCTTGTACGCCTCGGCAAACTCGGGGTTGTACTGGTCTTCCTTGCCCGGCGTCTTCTCAAGCACGAACTTGAGCTTCGCCTTGGGGTCGTTGGAGACCATCTTGGAGAGCTTCTGGCCCATGTACACCGGAAAGCCCAGCACGCGGTTGGCGTCGTTGATGGCCTGCTTTGCCTTGATGGTCGAGTAGGTGATAACGTGGCTCACGCGGTCGGACCCGTAGAGCTCGCGAACGTGCTGGACCACCTCCAGCCTTCGCTCATCGTCGAAGTCCATATCGATATCCGGCATCTCGGAGCGTTCGACCGAGAGGAATCGCTCGAACATCAGGCCGTTCTCGAGCGGGTCAAAAGTGGTGATGTCCATGGCGTAGGCCACGATGGCGCCTGCCGCCGAGCCACGACCCGGGCCGACACCGATGCCGTTCTGCTTTGCCCAACGCACGTACTCCTGCACGATGAGGAAGTAGTCCGCGAAGCCCTTGGTGCAGATGACGTCGTACTCGTATTCGAAGCGCTCCTGCACGTTGACGCCGCCGATGGTCAGCTCGCGCCAGTTCTCGCCATAACGCTTGGCCAGGCCCTCTTCGCACTCCTTGCGGAAGCGCTCCTCAGAGGTCTCCCCTTCCCGCAGGCCAGGGAACTTGGGCAGGTACATGTGCGTCCAGTCCAGCTCGTAGTTGCACTTGGCTGCGATCTCGAGCGTGGTGTCGCAGGCTTCGGGGCACCACGAGAAGAGCTCACGCATCTCCTGCTCACTCTTGAGGTAGAACTCCGAGCCCTCCATGTGCTTACGGTTGGCGTCATCCAGATGCGACGCCGTGCCGATGCAGCTCACGATGTCCTGCGTGGGCGCGTCCTCGCGGTTGAGGTAGTGCATGTCGTTGGTGGCGACCACCTTGATGCCCAGCTTGTGGGCCAGCTTCACCAGCTGCTCGTCGAGGCTGCGGTCATTGAAGCCGCCACGAAACTCGAGGCCGTGGTCCTGGATCTCGATGTAGAAGTCATCGCCGAAGATGTCCTGGAAGACACGTGCCCAGCGCTCTGCCTCGTCAAAGTTGCCGTCGAGGATGTTCTGCGGAATGATGCCCTGCACGCAGGCGGACTGGCAGATGATGCCCTCGTGGTACTCCTTCAGCATGTCCAGCGTGGTGCGCGGGCGATAGTAGAACATCTCGTTGGCCGCCTTGGACATCATCTTCATGAGGTTGACGAAACCCGTGTGGTTCTTGGCCAAGAGGATAAGGTGGTAGCGGCGCTGGCGCGTGCCCTTCTCGATGGTGTCGTCGGTAATGAAGTAGGCCTCGCAGCCGAAGATAGGCTTGATGAGCGGCGCGGGCTTGCAGGCGTCCACCGCGACAAGGCCCGCCTCTTTGTTGGCGGCACCGCCGGCGGCGTTCCATGCGGCCACGTCGCGTTCCCACTGGGCATGGACCAGCTCATGCGGGCCGGCATCCTCGCCGTCCGGATCGGGTTCCTCGAGCTCCCAATCCTTGGCAAAGCACTCGCGGTCGTGAGACCACTGCTTGAAGTCCTTCTGGCGCGTGTTGTACGAGCGGCATTCGAGGTCGAAGTCGGGGATGCCAAACATGTAGCCATGGTCCGTCAGGGCGATGGCCGGCATCTCGTACTCAACGGCGCGCTTCACCATGTCGGGAATGCGCGTGGCCGCGTCAAGGATGGAGAACGTCGAGTGATTATGCAGATGCACAAACGCCATGGGGTGCCTTTCGTCGGGTTCGCGAGTATTCATTCTAGCTGAGACGGGGGACGAAATGTGCCCGCCCGAG
>DJXA01000040.1:20263-23268 GCA_002449555.1 Atopobiaceae bacterium UBA7016
GTGCTCGGGCGGGCACATTTCGTCCTAGCCACAGCTTCGTTGAATGACGCTTACCTGACGCGGTAGGCTTAGGTCATTTTTGGGGGCGTGAGGTTATCGAAGTTGTAGGTCACACTGACTGACTGGCTGTCACCTCTGTCGAGTTCTACGCAAACGAAGGTGCAGGTCACCTTTTTGTAGCCTTGATTCATCATGACCCAGGCGTAGAAGTTGGCTTGCATCTCGTGGCGGGCGTAGATCTCTTCGATGGTGAGGCCTGCGTCACCGGTTTTGTAGTCGATGACCAGGGCCTCGTCGGAGCCTGGGTCGGTGCAGAGGAGGTCAATGGCGCCTTCCACGTACTCGCCGTATTTGGAGTCGACCCGAAGGAAGAACGGAACCTCGGGACGTACGAGCGTGTGTTGCAGGGCCTCCACGCGCACGTCTGAACGCTCCCAGCGCTCAATGGCTTCCTGCAGGCGCACCTTCTGTCTTGCGGAAAGATGCCACTGGCGCGACAGCGCCTCGAGGCGCGCTTCGCTGTGGTTGCCACCTGCCTCAATCATGGTCTGCGCAAGCTCATGGAAGGCCGACCCCAGATTGGTGGCCTTGTCGGCATCCTCAAGGTCTTGCGGCGAGTCGATGTCCTCGTCCTCGATGGCAACGGCGACGTCAACCATTGCGGGCTGGCCAGAAGGAACCTCTTCCAGCGGAGCGATCGCCGCAGCCATCAGCGCGTGGGCGGAGGAATAGCTGAAGACACCCGCGCGGGCACGCGTGGTCTTGGCCTGCGCAAGCGAGGGCATCAGCCCTGCGGCCGGATCCACGTCATAGAGCGTGAACGTCGGCTCCTCCTCAGGCGCGGCCTCCGCCGCCAAGAGCGGCGCATAGACGTCCGGCTCGGCAACGGGATTGCCCTCGGCGTCCTTGCTGAGCGAGATGTGCCGCACGCGAGCGGGCTGCGTTCCGCCATAGTCCAGCGTCGACTCGCCCAGGGCAGGAAGCTCTCCCCCAAAGAGCGTGCCCACCACCTGCTCAGACAGCAGCGGCGAAATCACTCCCTTGCTGGAGACCGTCACGGACAGGCCGAGGATGGCGGACTCGCGAGCGCGCGTGATGGCCACGTACAGCAGGCGCGCTCGCTCTTGCTGGTCACCGTCGATGGACGCGTTCACCAAGAAGCGTGCCCAGTCAACGAGGTCCGAGCTCTCACTCACGCCATGCCCGTCGTCAGGCCCCAGCATCGCGACGTTGGTGTCGAGCGGAACGAGCGTGGCGTTGACCAGACCGGCGCTGTTCTCGCAGGTGACGCCCACGATCGAGCGACCTTGTGAGTTGCCCCAGCACTCAGCGATGGCAACCAGCGGAAACTCGAGGCCCTTCGAGGCGTGGACGGTCATGACCTGCACGGCACCGCCGTCACCGCCCGAGAGCGAGGCGGGACCCACCTTGCTGGCGTCGAGCCAGCGGTCGAACTCCACCGCCGCACGGGAGACGCCAAGCCCCGCGCCGCGCACGAGCTCGCCTACGTGGCGCACGGCCGCAAGGGCATTTGCCAGCTGCGCTTGGCCGTCTGCACCGGCTGCAGTGCAGCGCGCTACCCAACCGGACTCCACCAGCACTGCCCGAAGCACGTCCTCGATGCGCCAGGTGGAAAGCCGCTCCAGGGCACGTGCGAGCACCGCATGCGCCTCAACGAGCCGCGGCGACGCCTGCGCGTCTCCCGGCAGCTCAAAGCCCAAAACGCCCACGTCAATGCCGCGGCGGGCATAGGCGCCGTTGAGCTCCTGGGTCTTGGTCGCCAGCAGGCAGAGGTCATCCGCCTCAAGCGAGAAGAGCCCGCTCACCAGCACGGGGAAGAGCCCGGCTTGCGTGTCCTTGGGGTTGGCCAGCACATGCAGAAGCGAGGCGACGAGCCGCACCTCAGGTGCGCGCGAGAACGTCGAGCCGCCGCTCACCACGCAGTCGACACCACGTGAGCGCAGCGCCGCGAGATAGGTGTCCAGGTTAGACATGCGCCCCAACAAGAGCGCGACATTCTCGGGCCGCTCGCCCGCGTCGATGCGTTCGCGAATGCGGTCTGCGATGAGTTTGGCCATGGCATCAGAGCGCATGGGGGCCGTCGCTCCACCACGCGCCGCAGACGAGAGCACCTCAACGTCGATGCGCGGCAAACTACGAGCCTTCAGGCCGTCGGGACGTGTAGGGCAGGGG
This sequence comes from Atopobiaceae bacterium UBA7016, assembly GCA_002449555.1. GTDB lineage: Bacteria > Actinomycetota > Coriobacteriia > Coriobacteriales > Atopobiaceae > UBA1367. The sequence continues at coordinate 22,457 of DJXA01000040.1, forward strand.
TCAAGCCGCATGAAGTCGGGCAGCGGACCGTCAAGCGCACGCTCCACAAACGAGAGAATGTCGGCGTGGCTGCGGAAGTTCATGGTAAGGCGCACGTGCGCGGCCTCGTCGGTCGTCGCCTCACGGTCGCGAAACACCTGCACGTCCGCCGCGCGGAACCGATAGATGGACTGCTGGGCGTCGCCCACCGTGGCGAGGTGGCACGCATCCTCTCCTGAGAGCAGCTCAATCATCTTGACCTGCTGCGCATTGGTATCTTGGAACTCGTCGACCATCACCAGACGGAACTTGGAGCCATAGCGCGCCGCGATTTCGGGATGGTCGCGGAAGGCCGCGAAGGTGCGTGAGAGCAGGTCATCGTTGTCCAGAGAGCCAAGCTCCGCCTTCAGCTGCGCGTAGCGCACGTCAACCATGCGTGCGATGCGCACCACCTCCTTGGCCCGCTCACCCATCGACGCGAACGCGGCCGCAAGGGTCGCCTGGGCGTACGAGTCCTTCAGCTCCTGGCCAACCTCCTTCATGGCCTTCTTGCGATAGGCGTCGCCTGGCTTGCTCAGGTTGTCCAGCAGCTCGTTGGTCGCATCGTCGCGTTGTCCGGGTGGCAATAGCAGGAAGCGTTCCAGCTGGTCAAGGTCATGCTCAAGGCGCGCCTCCTCGGTCTCGCCCTTCGCCGACGCAAACGCCCCCTCGTTGCGGCCAAGCACCAGCGCGCGCTCGGAATCGTCGCGCAGGCGCTTCATCGCGCCATACACGTCGGGAGCAACCCCGGGGAAATGCAGCGAGTCAAAGCCCTCGAGCGCGCTTCCCGCGGC
>DJXA01000115.1 GCA_002449555.1 Atopobiaceae bacterium UBA7016
ACGGAGGCTTTTGTCCGAGTGCGCCAGTCTCGGCGCACTCGGACAAAAGCCTCCGTCCCCAATGTCCGGCGCGGGGCTACCCCCAACGTACACCTGCCGAAGGCGTCGGGCTTATGCCAGGCTGTGCTTGCCCACCCACTGCCAAAGCGTGACGGGGAAGCCGTTCCAGCGAACGAGGCTGCCGTCGAGGTCGGTCTTGGGTTCGTCGTTATAGGCCTGCACCCACACGAAGTGGCCGATCAGGCGGTTGCCGTCCGCGTCCTCGATGTGGTCGAAGTACGTGGCGTGCAGGTCCTCGGCACCAGCCGCAACCAGGCGCTTCCACGACGGCTGGAAGTGCGTGTCCACCGGCACGATGGGGTCGTCGTCAGACTGGACCCACCACATAGGCGTCTTCGCCATGGCGGCAAACTCCTCGTCGGTGGCAAGGTCGCCCACCCACGGAGCGCACACGGGCACGGCCGCGGCAAAGAAGCCAGGATACTCGGTGATGAGGCGGCAGGTCATAAAGCCGCCGTTGGAGAGGCCGCCCACGTAGATGCGGTTGGTGTCGATGGCGTCGACGTGCGCGGCAACAAACTCGTCCACCAGGGCCTTGAGCGCCTCGGTGTAGAAGCTCTGGTTGTCGTCCACCAGCTGGCCTTTGCCGTCCGGGTCCATCCAGAACGTGGGGCTTGAGGGCGCAAGCACCCACGCGGCGCCGCCCAGCTTGCCCTGAATGTCAGAGCCGCTGATGGCCGTCAGCTTGTTGCCGCATACGGTGCGGTACGGCTCCTGACCTTCGCCCGCGCCATGCAGCCACAGCACGAGCGGCAGCTTCTGGGGCAGCGGATCCGCATGGAAGAAGCCAGGCATGGCGCGGAAGGCGTTGATGGCAGCCACGTTGGGCTCAAACCAGCCGTAGTTCATCTCGACGCCGGCAAAGATGCCCTTGCCGTCAAGGTTCCAGCCATCAAGCGCGGGGCACACGTCGCCTGCGCACTCGTCAAAGACGAGGCCCACCACGGGCGCCTCGCCCGGCACCTCGGCTGGGATAGCCGCAAGCTGCGTCACGCGATACTCCATGCCGCGGATGTAGCCACGCATCACGTCGCCGTCGATGCGCTTGGTGAGACGGCACTCCGCCAGGTCGAGTGCCACGTGTGTGCCGGCCTCGGCGGCGTTGCCCTTCTCGTCACACACGTAGGCGGCGAGCACCTTCACATAGCCACGCGAGGGCAAAAGCGGGCCGCCGCGATGCTCGGCAGCAAGCGCGATGCCGCCCTTCTCCAGGTCCATGCGCTCGGCATAAACCGAGAACGAACCGCAGGTCACGTCATTGGCACGAGCCGTGGCGGGCAGCTCAAGGATGAGCTTTGTCACCACAGGCCCCATGTCGGTACACGTCGTAAAGGTCTTATAGCTTGCCACGTCAATCTCCTTCCCACATCAACCTTCAAATTAACCGGACCAAAGGGTCGGACCTTCTGGTCCCGTCACGGGCGCTGTCAGCGTACGGTTATCCCCACCTGAGCGTAGCGGGTCATGGGACGCTCGGCGACGTCCTTAACGGTGAGCGTCAGCACGTAGCGGTCACCTGCCGCAGCGTCCGCAGGCACGGGGAACTCCGCCTCCAGGCCCGAAGCCTCCCACGCGGTGGTGCCGTCCGGCGCGAACAGGCTCCAACGGCTGACAAGCTCGTCGCCGTCGGGGTCACTCGCCGCGGCCGAGACCCGCACGCGCTCCCCCGGAGCCGCCGTCGCATCAGCACTCACATCCGTGATCACCGGCGCATGGTTGCATGCGTCCGCCTCGTGCGCGCACCATGCGGCGCGACCAGCAAAGTCCTCCTGATAGGCGCGCAAAAACGGGTTGGGATTGCTCGTCTTCGGCTTGAACGCGTCCGCCATGTTGGTGAAGTTGGGCGCACCGGCGGGTGCGGGCTCGCCGTCGCGGAAGAGCTTCCCCAGCACGGTGTCAAAGCCCGCCTCGCCAGCGCCGCGCAGGCCAAAGCGGATGAGCGGGATGTAGGTCATCGAGTCGCCCTCGGCCATGAAGTCGCCAGAATCGAACACGAGCGGCCCCACACCCGGAATGCCCCAGTCCACCGTGGCGTGCTCGCCAAACTGGTACTTCTGGGGCTCGCCCTCGTAATGCTTGCCGTCGCCGTACAGCATGTAGCGCGCCATCAGTGCACCGTTGCCCGTCGTGAGCATCCGCTCAGGCCACGGCGCCTTGAAGAGCTCGATGGAATCCGGCTGCGCGAACTTGGCGTCCACGTAGCCCGCGTAACTGAAGGGCACACGCAGCAGCTTCAGGTCCGGGAAGAGCTGCACGCCGTGGTCCAGCCAGGAGTTGTCCTGGCCCACGCCGTCCATCACACCCATCACGCGCACCTTTTCGCACACCTTCGCCTGGACGGCGGACCACTCAGGCGTGCCCTCAAACTCCTCGGCGATGGACATGAGCGCGCGGACGATGGTGTTCATGCCGCCCCACGAGAGGAGCCACAGCGTGCGCGGGTCGTCGTCCAGGATTGCGGCCTTGATGACGTCAGAGCCCGGCGTGGCCTCCCGCACATCGCCCTCAAAGGCAACGTTTCCCACGTAGGTGCGGCTGAGCAGCTCCTCGGGCGTCGGGAAGGCGGGCTCACCGGCAGCGGCAGCGTTGGCGGCAAGGAACGGGTATGCCTCGCGGTACTCGTTATCCCACAGGCGCTCGATCCAGCCCTCGGGGAAGCGCCGATACTGCGTCAGCGCGCCAGCCTCAGGGTCCGGCCCTTGTATCTTCTCGCCCTCGTATGAGCGCACGCCCTTCGTGCGCCAGTGCGGGTTGACCTCCGCCAGCGCGTGCACGCCGTCCCCCTGGAAGTGGTACTGCGAGGAGGTGTAGACGATGGCCTCCACGTCCAGCAGATTGAGGTACAGCGCCAGATGGATGGTTGAGTTCATGTCGTCAACCTCCATGTCGGTGGTGACGATCACGCGGTTGAGCTCGCTGGCCATGGTGAGATCCTTTCTTATGATGTCACGAGTGAAGCTTCTGGTTCAAACACAGAGTTGCCGCTGTTCTTGGACAACTCTGTGGTCGAGGGTCCCTTCCAAACGCAGAGTTGTCACTAATCCGGGGAACCTCTGCGATCGCAAGCTCCCCAGAAACGCAGAGTTGCCGCACTCTCATGGCTTCTCTGCGTCTCCTTCCTCGCAGAGTGGCAAAAGGGGCCGGGCCGCAGGTCGGTCCGGCCCCAGAAGGAAGGGGACGTCAGTGATTACGCGAGCTCCTCGAGCTCTTCCTTGCTGAAGCCGAAGAGGTAGGTGACGATTGCTGCGACGACCACGGACACCAGGCAGCCAATGACGGCCTTGACCACGTTTCCGCCGCCACCCTGCAGGTAGTTCAGGAAGACCAGCAGGTTGGTGCCACCACCGGCCATGTAGTACGTCACGCCCAGGATGCCGCAGATCAGCGCGCCCGCCGCGCCGCCAGCAAACATGCCCAGCATGGTACGACGCCAGCGCATGATTACACCGAAGAGCGCGGGCTCGGTGACGCCGCCGGCAAGAGCGGAGATGACGTAACCAAGGCAGAGACCCTTCTCGTCCTTCTCTTTGATGCGCAGGAAGGCACCGATAGCGCAGCCCCACACGGCGAACATGGCGCTGTTGGTGGCAACGAACAGCCACTTGTCATAGCCCTGCTCCATGATCTGGACGATGGCGAGCATGATGATGGGCATGTGCATGCCACCCACGACCATGAGCTGCCAGATGGCACCAAGGATGGCCATGGCAAGGAGGGTACCGATACCGCCGGAGTTGCCGATGGCAAAGAGGATGTTGCCCAGGAAGCCGCCGATGATGTTACCGATCGGGCCCATGACGCAAAGCGCAATGGGGATGGTGAGGGCAACGGTGCAGAACGGTGTGAAGACCGTGGAGAGGGTGTCGGGCATGATCTTCTTGATGCGCTTCTCAAGCCAAGCGAGCACCGGCATGGTGAGCATGATGGGCAGGACCGACTGGCCATAGTCAGCAGCCGCGATGGGAATACCGTAGACCGAGATCTGGGCGCCTTCCGCTGCAGTCGAGACGATAGTCGGCGAGACGAACAGGCCACCGATGAAGAGGCCCAGAGCCTGCGTGCAGCCCAGCTTCTTGGCCGCAGCCCAGCCGAGGTACACGGGCAGGAAGTAGAAGGACGCATCGTAGATGGTCTGGTAGAGGAACTGGTAGGTGGCGCTCTCCTCGGCAATGAGGCCCAGCAGCTGCGGCCCAAGCACCACGGCGATGGTGCGGAAGAGGCCGCCTGCCATCATGAGAGGGATCATCTGGGTCATGGTGCCAGACAGGTAGTCGAGGATGACGTTGCCGAGGTTCTTGAGCTCGAACTTCTCCTCCTTGGCGTCGTCGAGGTTCTCGTCAACGTAGCTGCCGCGGGCCACGCCAGAGATGGCGATGAACTCGTCGAGGACCTTGGGCACGTTCTGGCCGATGATAACCTGCAGCTGCGCACCAGAGAACTGGGCGCCCAAGACACCCTTGACCTTCTTGAGGCCCTCGAGGTCAGCCTTGCTGTTGTCCTTCAGGGTGAGGCGTAGGCGCGTCATGCAGTTGGTGGCGACGCTTACGTTCTCGGCACCTCCTACGAGCGGCAGCACGTCGGCGGCGATTTGCTTGTTGTCGGCCATTCTTCCTCCTTTGGTTGGTGGCCTTCCCTTCCGTAGCCTGCACAATACGAGGGTGGGAACTAAAGAACAATCTATTCTTTAGTCGTTTTGCTCAAGAAACTGCTAAACTTGTTTCTGACCTGCGGTTTTGCATTCTTTTAGAAAAGTTTACGCAGGTCAACGCACTGATTTACTAAATTGATTAGTGAGGTTTAGTTGAGTATCACCATCAAGGACATCGCCAGGGAGCTCCATCTCTCCGAATCCGCCGTCTCTCTTGCCCTCAACCAACGCCCCGGGGTGAGCGACGCCACCCGGCAGCGTGTCATCGCGTGCGCACGGTCGCTCGGCTATGACCTGGGGCGGCTGAGGGCCCGCGGCAACGCAGGCCGTTCCGTGCTGCTCGTCCACTACCAGAAGCGCATCCACACCCCCGTGGCCTTCTTCTCCACGCTTCTGGCCAGCGCCGAGCGCGAGCTGCGCAAGAGCGACATCTCGCTGGTGAGCGTGGTGGTTGACGGCAACCTCGACGTGCCGAGCCAGCTTGAGCGGCACATCTCTCCCGGCTGCGCAGGCATCATCGTGCTTGCGACCGAGATGGACGGGGGCGACTGGTCGCACTTCTCTTCGCTTGGCATGCCCGTGGTGCTTCTGGATACCGATATAGGTGGCGCCGACACGTCGTGCGTGACCATCAACAACCGCGAGGGCGCGCGGCAGGCCACACGGCTCTTGCTTGCCGAGGGCCGCGGATGCCCGGGCCTGCTTGACTCGACGCTGCCGCTCACCAACTTCCGCGAGCGCGCGGACGGGTTCTTCAGCACCGTGCATGACGCGGGCTACCCCACTGCCGCGGTGCAGACGCTCAAGCTGAGCCCCTACGTAGACGGGTCCGAGATCGACCTCTCCGAGCGACTTGACGCGGGGCTCGTCCCCGCCACGAGCTACGTTGCCGTCAACGACCACGTCGCCATCGGGGCCATGCGCGCCCTACAGGCGCACGGCTATCGCATCCCCGAGGACGTGTCCGTTGTGGGCTTCGACAACACCGAGCTTGCCAGCTATGTCAGCCCCGCGCTCACCAGCTTGAACGTGCCGCTCGACTACTACTCGCACCTTGCTGTGCGGCTCCTGCTCGACCTGATGGACGGCGCCGAGCGGCACCCCATACGCATCGAGGTGACCCCCACCCTCGTACGGCGCGCATCCACGCGGTAACGCCGACACCATTCGCAAATGTGCGACAATGGGAGCACCACATCTGCGCGCGGAAGGAGCGTCCCATGGCCCCCAAGATCAGCACCATCCTCATCGGCGGCGGCCCGTGCTCGGGCAAGACCACGGCCCTGGAGTACCTGCGCAAGGGCCTTGAGGTGCGCGGATATCGGCTCATCTTTGTGCCGGAGGCCGCCACGGAGCTCATCAACGGCGGCGTGGCGCCGTGGACCTGCCGCTCGTACGACGACTTCCAGCGCGCCGTCTTCGAGATGCAGCTGGGCAAGGAGGCCGCCTTCGTCCATGCTGCCGAGCAGATGGATGCCGAGCGTATCGTCATCATCTTTGATCGCGGCGTGATGGACCACGCCGGCTACATGACGCCCGAGGGCTTTGAGCAGCTGCTCGCCGACTACCACACCACGCGCGAGGAGCTCTACGCCCGCTATGACGTGGTGTTCCATCTGGTGAGCGCCGCGAAGGGCATGGAGGCGGCCTATACGCTGGAGAACAACGCCGCACGCGCCGAGACGCCCGAGCAGGCCGCAGCCGTGGACGACCGCCTGCTTGCCGCGTGGAAGGACCACCCGAACTTCACGCTCATCAACAATACCGAGATCTTTGCCGACAAGATGGGCGCGCTTATGCGCGAGGTCTACCACTTCCTCGGCGAGCCCGACGTCCCCTTCCAGGACCCCGTCGTCAACGCATAGCCCTCTCTCGCGTGCGGCCCGTGCGGTTTGGGGGTAGCCCCTAAACCGCACTAGTGACTGTTGTGCGGTTTAGGGGCTACCCCCAAACCGCACGGGCCGCACTACAGCCGCTAGTCAACGGGGAGGCCGTGGTGCAGTGCGCTCCACTCGGCGTCGCTGGGAAGCGCGGCGAGAATCTCCTCCGCGCTGACTGGCGCGTACCCATTGGCGTCAACTCCCACGTCAAAGCGCCTGACGCCGTGCTCGGCGTTCCACGCGTTGTAGCCACGCATGCCCATGCCGCCATTCTTCGCGTCAAGCGGGGCCACGTCCTCGCCAGGCTCCACCGACAGGCTATGGATGTGGCCGTGCAGCATGAACGAGCCATGGTACGCGCGGTCCCAGTCGAGCATCGGGTAGTGGCTCATCACGAACTTGTAGCC
>DJXA01000047.1 GCA_002449555.1 Atopobiaceae bacterium UBA7016
CGCCATCGGCATCGAAGTAGTACCAGGTATCGCCCACGAGCGCCCAACCGGTAGCCATGGCGCCCGTGGTGGTATCAAGCCAGTACCACTTGCTGCCGTCTGCGAGCCATCCGCGCACCATGGCGCGAGTGCTGGGATCGAAGTAGTGCCACGATCCCGAGACCTTCTGCCAGCCCGAGAGCGCGTTTTTGTTCGAGTCGAAGCTGTAGGTAGCCCCGCCAATGTCAACCAAGCTACCCGAGGCATAGGTGCCGTCAGCGTACTTGTACTTCCACGTTGAGCCGCTCTTCTCCCAGGCGCCCGTCTGCCCCCAGTCGGCGCGGAAGTCGAAGTTGAGGTCAACGTTGTTGGCGCCGCTGATGCCGTTGATGGTAGCCACCGATGTGCACTGCCAGATGTCATAGGTGCCAGTGTACTCGCAGCGGCTGTAGTACTGTGCCACCCACTTAGTCCAGCGGTCAAAGCACGGGTCGGTCAGGTAGTTCTCCCACCAGGTGGTATTGGCATAGACACCCGGCTGGTAGCCAGCCGCGGCGATGCCTTCACAGAAGATGGTGGAGATCTCGGCCAGCATCTTGCGGTTGCTGACGGAGGCAACGTCCTCCCACTCCAGGTCGTAGTAGATGGGCATCGTGGGATGCAGACCCTCAAGCTTCTTCAGCGTGAAGTCCAGCTCCTTCTTGGCGTCAGATGCGGACATAGCCGTGGAGAAGAAGTACACGCCATACGGGATGCCCAGGCGCTCGCACTCCTTGGCGTTGTAAATGAAGGTGTCATCGTCATACTGCTTGCGCGAGGTCATGTAGGTACCGCCGCAGCGGATGATGGCGAAGCTCACATCGTCCTTCTTGACCTTGGCCCAGTCGATGTCGCCGTTCCACTCGCTGACGTCGATACCACGGCGCAGCGCTCCGGGAATCTCCTTGCCGTTTGAGCTGACGTAGTTGCCCTTGCCGTTGCGGGTCCACATCACGAAGCCCGCTGCCGCGCCAAGCTCAAGCTCGTCGGCATTCTCGGGCAGCGCGTCCCAGTCAATCTCGGAGGGGTCAACCTCCTCGACGGGCTCTTCCTGCTCGATGCGGTAGCCATCTTGATAGCGGAAACTGTTGACGCCGAAGCCCTCGGTGTAGTCGTCTGCCAAAGCTGCGGTAGGCACAAGTCCTGCCACCAGCAGGGCGCCAAGCGCGATGCGCGCAATTCTCGTACGAACGGTGGTCATAAGAAAGCCCCCATCGTTAGTGAGCATTAGAAATAACAATTATACAAGTCGACCTGTTTCACCATATAAAAGCCCAAAGGCTGAGGATGCGCCTCTCCTCCCCCATTGCGAATGTTGACATTGGAAGCAGGTTTTCTGCCAACATCCGCAAAAGGAGGGGCTGGGGGCGGGAGCTCGATTCGACGTGAGGCGCCGACGCACACGTGGCATCGGCTAGAATCGTGGTCACGCACATCCACGCGCTTACGCCTGACGAATGGTCGAGATCATGGCTCACACTCCCCTTATCAGCATCATTGTTCCGGTGTACAACACCCTCCCCTTCCTCGGGGCTTGCCTTGACTCGCTCCTTGAGCAGACGCTCGAAGACCTCGAGGTCATCTGCATCGACGACGGGTCCACCGACGGATCGGCCGAGGCGCTTGATGCCTACGCCACCAAGGATGCGCGCGTCAAGGTGACCCACCAGGCCAATGCCGGCGTGTCAGCTGCGCGCAACGCAGGCCTTGACCAGGCGAGCGGCACCTATATTCTCTTCGTCGACTCCGACGACTACATCGACCGCTACGCATGCCAGAAGCTCGTCAACGTGGCCAATCGCGACCGCGCCGACATCGTCATCTTTGGCGGCGAGACCTTCCCCTCCGTCACGTGGATTGACGAGAGCATGTCAACCATCGATGCCACCTACCACGAGGGCGGCCTTGACGCGCTCTTTTTGGCCCGCGGCGCCTACCCGCTCATGTGCAACAAGCTGTATCGTCGCTCACTCATCGAAAAAGGCGAACACCGCTTTGAGACGAGCCTGTCGCTGGGCGAGGATCACGCCTTCCAGTTCTGCGTGTTTCCCGAGGCAAAGGTGGTCAGCAGCGTACGCGACCACATCTACCACTACCGCTGCGGCCGCGCGGGCTCGGCGCTCTCTGCCTCGCAAACAGATCGCGCGCGCCGTGCCGAGCAACATCTCGCTATGGTCTCGTATGTGCTCGGCCGTTGGGAAGAGGCGGGGCTTCTGCAGTCCAAGCCTGCCGAGCTTGCCGTTTGGATGAGCGAGTTTTTGCTCTCCACCGTGCGCGAGCTCACGTTAGCGCAACGTATCGCGTTTGCCGCCTCGTATCAGGAACTGGTCGAGCGCTTCGGGTTGCTCGACGCCATCCTTTCCACGCCGGCTGCCGCATCACGTCACCGCAACCTGTGCGTGAGTGCCGAGGACGCACCGCAGGTCAGCGTCATCGTCATCCCAACGCCTGGGCAAGAAAACGAGCAGCCGTGCATCGAATCGGTTCTCACGCAGGAGCTGGCACAGCTCGAGGTCATCTGCGTGGACGGAACCGAGCGTGGCATCCCCAAGGCATTCTCTGGAGACGCCCGCGTCACCTGCGCGCACAGCCTTGAGGAGGCGTTTGCCCAGGTACGGGGCACGCTTACCCTGGTTGCCCAGGTAGGCGACGCCTACGAGACCTATGCGCTGCGCATCATGGCCGACGCGGCATGCGCGGGTGACGAGCCCGTCGACGTGGTCACCATCCAAGACCGAGGTGGCAGCCTGCGCGTAGCTGATCTCTCCGCCTACCTGCACGCGCTCTCAAACGACGGAACGCTTCGCGAGGCCCCGTGGACTCGCGCGCAGCTTGCCGCCCACGAGCTGCCGCACAGCCCCGTGGAGCTCTTCTCCCTCTCTGCCAGCAACAAGCTGTGGCGCACCATGCTTGCCGCCGAGCACCTCGCACAAGGCTGCGACCCGCTCGCGGTGGCAAAGGCCCTCCTTGCCGCACAGACCTTCTGTCCCATCTCGGAGCCCTATTTCGAGTTAGGTGTCATGACGGGCATCGTGCCTTCCAAGGCGCGCGACCTGTCCAAGACCCAGGTCGCGTCGCTCGTCGCACTGAAGTCGGCGGTCAGCCACGAGATCCTTTGTCGCGCCGCGCTCGCCCTCTGCATGGGAACCACCGAGCGCATCGCCAACGCCGACGCTGCCACAGCCTACCTTGACGGCTTCGTGCTGTATGCCCTGAGCCAAGGCGTCCTTTCGGTGGATGAGACGTGGTGGCCCACCAGCTCTGACGACTATGAGGCGCTTCAGGCCGTCAGCGCATCGGGCGCCGCAGCCTATATTGGTGATGATGGCGCCGCCGCCTTCACGCGTCGCTACCAAGACCGCGCCGAGCATCGCTCGCGGCATGCCGAGTATCGCCGCGCCCTCTCGCTTGAGCGCGAGTGGCGCACCCAGGCGCTCGAGTCCGTCAGCTTCAGGCTTGGTCGCATGATCACGCAGGCGCCGCGCGTTGCGCGCGACCTGCTGGACGCCGTCAGGCCACGCCGCTAGGGTCGCAACCCGAGCCATAGGTATAATGCTGTAGAAACGTTCACCCCGTAAGGAGCACCCATGGTCTTTCCCTGGCAGAAGAAGGACAAGATTGCCGTCTCCGTCCTCACGCCCATCTATAACGTAGAGCGCTACCTCCCCGAGTGCCTCGACAGCCTCAAGGCGCAGACGCTCAAGAACATCGAGTTCATCTGCATAAACGATGGCTCGACGGATGGCTCGCTCGACATCCTCAAGCGCTACGCCGAGAACGACCCGCGCTTTGTGATTATCGACAAGCCCAACTCGGGCTATGGCGCGTCAATGAACTGCGGCCTTGACAAGGCGCGCGGCGAGTACATCGGCATCGTCGAGTCTGACGACATCGCCTCGCCCGACATGTTCAAGAACCTGTACCGCTACGCGCACCGTCGCCGCCTCGACATCGTCAAGTCGAACTACTTCGAGCACGACGACGAGGGCGACACCTTCCAGGACCTGCTTGGGTGGTTCCCTTACAACAAGGTGTTTGACGTGCGCACGCAGCCCGTCCTCACCTATATGACGCCGGCAATCTGGGCAGCCATCTACCGCCGCCAGATGCTCGTTGACACGGGCATCCGCTTCAACGAGACGCCGGGCGCATCCTTCCAGGACACGTCGTTTGTCTTCAGGTGCTGGGTTGCCTCCCGCCGCGTGGCTCTGCTTCCCGAGGCCTACCTGCGCTACCGCGTCAACCGCAACGAGTCGAGCGTGAAGTCGGACAAGAAGGTGTTTGAGGTCTGCAGCGAGTATGAGCTGAGCAACGCCTTTGTCCACGAGACGCCCGAGCGCCTCGCTGATTTTGGCAAGATTCTGCAGGTGTGCAAGATGGGCACCTATCGCTGGAACTACGGCCGCATTTCTGCCGACTCCCAGCCGGCGTTTGCCGAGCGCTGGGCTCAAGAATACCGCGAAGCAGATGCCGAAGGCCTGCTTGACGAGTCGATGTTTGAGCCGAAGGATTGGGCGCTCATCCAAGAGCTGCTGGCTGATCCCACCGCTTTTGCCGCCACGCATCCTGAGTTTGCCTAGGGCCCGCACCATTGATGAGCACGGCTCTGACGATCATCTCTGCGGGCGCGGCCCTCTTTATACCGGGTTTCATGCTGCTCCGTATGCTTGGTATGCCGCGAGGCACGTCACTGTGTGCCGCTGGCGCCGCAAGCGTTGCCATATACACCATCCTCGGTGAGGTGTACTATGCGCTCGGAGTCACATCCAACCCGCTGACGCTGCTACTTGCTCCGAGCATCCTGCTGGGAGTCCCCGCCGCATACCGAGCGTATCGCGATCAAGCGACCGATTCGCAAGGCATCACCGTTATGGCCGCCTTCCGGTATGCCGCGATTGGCCTTGCAGCGTTTTGGGTGGTTTACTTCAGGCGCATTCCGTTCGACACGCTCCTCATGGAGTACTACGACAACGTCTTTCACTACAACAACGTGCGGGCGCTTGCCCAAGCTGGGGATTTCTCCATTCTGCATGCTCCGCGATTCTATGCAACGCCGGCAGACATGAGCATTGCACCTTGGCCAATCGTTCGTGGCTTCTACCCGTTTGGGTGGCACTATGTCAGCGCCTTGGTCCTGCAAATGACTTCCCAACCAATGGCCCTGGTAACCAATGCGGTTAACCTCATGATCTGCGGTGCAGTCTTTCCTCTTGGCATGGCCCTGCTCAACGAGGCAATCGCGCCCAATGACCCCCACATGCGCCTTGCTGGTTCACTCTTGGCGACGGCGATGACCGGTTTTCCTTGGATGCTTGTTCTGCTCTGGCCCCTCTACCCCAACTCGTTCGGACTTGCCTTAGCCCCTGCCGCTGCAGGACTCTTCGTGATGGCGGTGCGTGACCACCGCGGAGCACGTAAGGTGCTCTATGCGCTCGCGTTCATCCTCGCGATCGTTGGAGTGACGGCAGCACATCCCAATACCATATTCACCCTCTTTGTGCTGCTCTTCCCGTTCTTGGGTGGGCGCATACTAGCCGGCTCGGGCATACGTCTCGGGCGAGTTCACGTATCAAAGTA
>DJXA01000223.1:0-2143 GCA_002449555.1 Atopobiaceae bacterium UBA7016
ACTAAGCCACGATGTTGACGAGCTTCCCCGGCACGTAGATGACCTTGCGCACCGTCTTGCCCTCAAGCTGCCCGGCAACGGCAGCCTTCGCAGCCTCCTCGACGTCCTCCTGAGAGGCGTCGGCGGCAACCTGAATGCGAGCGCGAACCTTGCCCTTGATCTGCACGGCAAGCTCCACGGTCTGAGCCTTCGCAGCCTCGGCATCAAACGCAGGCCACGGCTCGTCGTACAGCGAGCCCTCGAAGCCAAGCGCCTCGTGGAAGAGCTCCTCGCCCCAGTGCGGGCAGATGGGCGACAGCATAGTCACGATATCGTGAGCCACGCGACGGCAAAGTGCCGCATCGCGCTGCTCGACCGGGGTGTCCACGAGATACTTGCTCGCGTCGTTGACAAGCTCCATGACGGCAGAGATGGCCGTGTTGAACTGGTAGCGGTCGAAGTCGACGGTGCACTTGATGCCCATCTCGTTCAGACGACGCCAGAGCTCGGCGGAAGCACCGGAGAGCTTCGACGCGTCAAACGCGCCTGCGTTCTCGGTGCCCTCGACGAGGCCCCACACGGTACGCCATGCGCGCTTGATGAAGCGGTTGGCACCAGCGACGACCTCCTCATCCCAGTTGAAGTCCTTCTCGGACGGAGCGATGAACAGGATGGCAAGACGCATGGTGTCGGCACCGTACGGCTCGATGACGCTCGACGGCGGCACGACGTTGCCCTTGGACTTGGACATGGTGTCACCGTTGACATCCTTGACCATACCCTGGCAGAGCAGGTTGGTGAACGGCTCGTCAAAATCAAGCATGCCGAGGTCGCGCATGACCTTGGTCCAGAAGCGCGAGTACAGCAGGTGCAGGATGGCGTGCTCGATGCCGCCGATGTAGTTGTCGACCGGCATCCAGTGGTCAACCGCTTCCTTGGAGAACGGCGCCTGGTCGTTGTGCGGATCGCAGTAGCGCAGGTAGTACCAGCTGGAGCACGTGAAGGTGTCCATGGTGTCCGTGATGCGCTTGGCGGGCTTGCCGCACTTGGGGCACGTGGTCTCGTAGAACTGGGCGTACTCGGCCAGGGTCTCGCCCGCGCCCAGGTCCAGGTTCTCGGGCAGCGTGACCGGCAGGTCCTCGTAGGGCACGGGGACGTCGCCGCAGTCATCGCAGTGGATCATCGGGATGGGGTTGCCCCAGTAGCGCTGGCGCGAGATAAGCCAGTCGCGCAGGCGGAACTGCACCTTCTCGCGGCCCACGCCACGCTCGCCCAGGTAGCCGATGATGGCGTCAACAGCCTCGGAGTGCTTGCCGCCGCGCATGCCGGTGAACGGGCCGGACTGCACGAGGTAGCCCTCGGCCGCCATGGCGTGGTCCCAATCGACGTCGGTCACCACAAGCTCGCGCTCGTCCTTGAGCTGCTCGTACAGCGGGTCGTCCTTCTCGCAGATGATGGGCGGGATGGGCAGGCCGTACTTGCGGGCGAAGTCAAAGTCACGCTGGTCGCCGCAGGGAACGCCCATGACGGCACCGGTGCCATAGTCAAGCAGGATGTAGTCGGCCACCCAGATGGGCATAGGCTTCTCGGTCAGCGGGTTGATGACGTAGCGGCCGGTGAAGACGCCGTGCTTCTCGCGGTCGGAGCCCTGACGATCCACAGACGAGACCTGCTCGACGGACTTCTTCAGCTCGAGGTAGGCGGCCTCGTACTCGGTGCCGGCAACTAGCTCGGCAGCAAGCGCGCTCTCGGGCGGCAGCAGGAAGAACGAGGTGCCGTACAGCGTGTCGGCACGCGTGGTGAAGACCGTGATGAGGCGGTCGGTGGGCGTAACGCCGTCCTCGGCGGCCAGTGCGAAGTCGATCTCGGCGCCCTCAGAGCGGCCGATCCAGTTGCGCTGCTGAGCCTTGACGTTCTCGGGCCAGCCGGTCAGCTGGTCGAGGTCGTCCAGCAGCTCCTGCGCGTAGTCCGTGATCTTGAGGTACCACTGCGAGAGCTCGCGCTTCTCGGGCACGCTGCCACAGCGCCAGCACTTGCCGTCAACCACCTGCTCGTTGGCGAGCACGGTGTTGCAGGACGGGCACCAGTTGACGGGCGAGGTAGCACGATACGCCAGGCCCTTCTCCCACATCTTGAGGAATGCCCACTGGCCCCACTTGTAGTA
>DJXA01000223.1:2269-2661 GCA_002449555.1 Atopobiaceae bacterium UBA7016
CCCATGCGCTTCATCGTAGCGGTTGCCTGGGCCATGTTCTTGCGCGTCCAAGCGCCAGCCTGGGTGTTGTGCTTGATGGCGGCGTTCTCCGCGGGCAGGCCGAAGGCGTCGAAGCCCATAGGGTGCAGCACCTCAAAGCCGCGCATGCGAGCCTGGCGCGCCATGGCGTCGCCGATGGTGTAGTTGCGCGCGTGGCCCATGTGCAGGTCGCCCGAGGGATACGGGAACATCTCGAGCACGTACTTCTTGGGACGGGTGGAGTCGTCGCGGGCCTTGAAGGTCTCGTCCTTCTCCCAGCGCGCCTGCCACTTGGTCTCGATTGCCTCGGCGTCGTACGCCGGGATGGTCTTGGGGTCAGCCATATGCGTCGCCTTTCTCACAAACTGCGAAAC
>DJXA01000113.1:0-601 GCA_002449555.1 Atopobiaceae bacterium UBA7016
AGGTGGATGGGGCCGTTGGCGTACGGAGGGCCGTCGTGCAGCACGAACGTGTCGTGGCCCTCGTTCTTCTTGAGGAGCTCCTCGTAGACGCCCTCCTCGTCCCACGCCTGCAGGCGCTTGGGCTCGTTCTGCGCGAGGTTAGCGCGCATGGCGAAGCCTGTCTGCGGCAGGTTCATGGTTGCCTTGTACTCGTTTGCCACCTTGCATCCCTTTCTCTCGTGGGCGCCCACGAAAAAGGCGCCCGTCCCTCATGCTGGGACGAGGCGCCACAAACGCCGCCTGCGCGGCTTGACGTTGCTCTTGTCACCCAGCGTGCGGAGACCGCATTACTCGGCTGGCCCGTGTCGGCGGCCATCCCGGCAGCGTCTACTGAGGAGCCAAGGCTCCCGTTGGGGCTGCAGCTCAGGGGTGATACCGCTCGGACCGTGGACGTGGGCTCTCAGCTCCCCCACTCTCTGTTGACCACGGTGGCCCGCGCGACGCGTCCCCGTCAGCGCTCTGGCTCGCCATATTAGCAAAACATGCACCGTATTTGGGCGAAATAGCACCTTTCGCCGAAGGTTCATGAGCGTAGCGTTCCCGTACAATGAGCCATGGCAAC
>DJXA01000113.1:749-8065 GCA_002449555.1 Atopobiaceae bacterium UBA7016
CCTGCGACCAGAGGAGAGCAACCATGCCAGCCGATGCCACAACCCAGGACCTTCGCTACCTCCGCCTCCTCTCGCGTCAGTTTCCCACCATGCGCGAGACCTACACCGAGGTCATCAACCTTGAGGCAAAGCTCGACCTCCCCAAGAGCGCCGAGCACTTCATGAGCGACGTCCACGGCGAGTACCTGGCCTTCGAGCACATCCTCAACAACTGCTCGGGCGTCATCCGCGAGCACATGGAGACGGTCTTCGGCGACGCAATGGACGACTTTGCCAAAGACGAACTCTGCACGCTCATCTACTACCCCAAGGAGCGGCTCGCCCAGCTGCGCAGGCGCCACCTCAACCTGCCCAACTGGTACTGGAAGACGCTCATGAACCTGGTCAGGCTCGCGCGGCACGTCTCGAGCCTCTACACGCGCGCCCACGTACGCGAGGCGCTGCCCGCCGACTACGCCTCCATCCTCGAGGAGCTCCTGCGCTCCACGGGTCCCGGCGAGGTGAGCCGCCACGAGTACCACCAGCGCATCGTTGACTCCATCGTGGAAAACGGCGTCAGCGACGACTTCATCTGCGCGCTCTGCGTGCTCATCAAGCGCCTGGCCGTCGAGCACCTGCACATGGTGGGCGACATCTATGACCGCGGCCCGCACGGCGACCGCATCATGGACCGCCTGATGGCGCACCACAACATCGACATCCAGTGGGGAAACCACGACATCGCCTGGATGGGCGCCGCCTGCGGATCTGAGGCCTGCATCGCGTCGGTAGTGCGCACGCAGATCCGCTACGGCACGCTCGAGGTGGTGGAGAGTGCCTACGGCATCTCGCTGCGCGAGCTGGCGCTCTTTGCCGAGCGCACCTACCGCTCGGACGAAGCTATGACGCCTCTGGACAAGGCCATCTCGGTCATCCTCTTCAAGGTGGAGGGGCAGCTCATCATGCGCCACCCCAACTACGGCATGGAGGACCGGCTCCTTCTGGGCAACCTTGACCTCGCCAAGGGCACCGTCCGCATCGACGGACGCGACTACGAGCTCTCTACCTGCGACTTCCCCACCATCGACCCCGAGCACCCCTACGAGCTGACGGGCGAGGAGCGCGCCGTCATGGACGGCCTCGTCGCGTCGTTTCGCGAGTCAACCCGCCTGCACGCCCACGTGGCGTTCCTTTACGAGAAGGGCTCCGTCTACCTAGTGCACAACGGCAACCTGCTCTTCCACGGCTGCGTGCCTCTCGAGGACGACGGCAGCCTCACCACCGTCACGGCCGACGGCGTGGCACGCTCGGGCCGCGATTACCTTGACTGGTGCGACCGCGTCGCGCGGCGCGCGTGGCACACCGGCGACCAGCGCTCGCTCGACTGGATGTGGTACCTCTGGTGCGGACGTCGCTCGCCCCTCTCGGGCCGCGTGACCAAGACCTTCGAACGCACCTTCGTACTTGACCAAAGCACGTGGGTCGAGACCGAGGACCCGTACTTCCGCCTCACCGAGGACGAGGCCGTCTGCGGCCGCATACTCGCCGAGTTTGGCCTGACGGGCGGGCATGCCCACATCATCAACGGCCACAAGCCCGTGCGACAGGCCAGCGGCGAGAGCCCCATCAAGGGCGGCGCCAAGAGGCTGGTGGTGGACGGCGGCTTCTGCGAGGCCTACCACAAGACCACAGGCATCGCGGGCTACACCCTCATCTCCACGGCCAAGGGCCTCTCGATCAAGGCGCATCGACCGTTTCTGTCCGTTGAGGCGGCGCTCGCGGCCAACGCGGACATCCTCTCCAACACCACGGTTATCGAGCGGCCCACGTACGAGCTGACGGTTGCCGACACCGACAAGGGTGTCGAGATTGCCGAGCAGATTCGCGACCTGAAGGCCCTCCTTGCCGCCTACCGAGCGGGCGAGCTTCCCGAACGTACGGTGTAGGACCCGCGCCTTACGCGCCAACACACGCCATACCAGCGCGTTTATGCATACAAATGTTATACAGATTTGACATCAAGGCAGCTCGCGCGGCGAGTCTCATACCGCAGGCGGAGAAAATGTATGTATGTCACAACATTTCAACTTCAAACGCCTCTCAGTTCGCTAAAGTGTCTAATGCGATAGCAATAACGGGAGGCAATCAATGGTCCATATCGCATATGACCAAATCTATGTAGACCTTAAACGGCAAATTGAGAATGGCACTTATGCATATGAGGACTTGCTCCCCTCTCAATCACAGCTCGTCAAGCGCTATCAGTGCGCCCACAACACCGTACGCAAGGCCATAGCGAAGCTCGCCGGCGAGGGCTACTGCATGCCCATCCACGGCAAGGGCGTTCGCGTCATCTGGACTCCGGCCGAGGACCGCGACTCGTTTGCGCTCGGCGGCATCGAGACCTTTGAGGAGAGCGCCAAGCGAAACGGCGTTTCCGCGCGCACGCACGTCATGCTCTTCGAGTACATCGTCGCTGACGCCGACCTGGCCGCGAAGACGGGCTTTGACGAGGGCACCGAGGTGCTGCACGTTGAGCGCGTCCGCCTGCTGGATGATCGCCCGCTCATCCGCGACACGAGCTACTACCGTGCCTCCATGGTGCGCGGCCTGACGCCCGAGCACGCCGAGCGCTCCATCTACGCCTATGTGGAGAACGAGCTGGGGCTGCGCATCGCCACCAGCAAGCGCACCATCTGCATGGAGGTGGCCAGCGAGACCGACCGCCAGTGGCTCGACATCGAGGGCTGCACGTATCTCGCCAAGGTCATGCACAGCACCTACGACGGCGACGCCATCCTCTTCGAGTACGCCGAATCGCACTATCACCCCGCGTATTTCCGCTTCCACGACACGGTCATCCGCGACAAAGAGCACCCCTATCAGAGCTAGGCTTTCTCGGCCGCAATTGCGGGCGTTTCTCGCAGCTTGTCTTGAAGGCGCGCACATCGGGTAGACTCTTCCCTTGTCACACCTGTCTTCCTACAAGAAACGAGAGGTACTGCAATGAGCAACGAGGGCAAGAGCGTAGCCGTCCACTACGTCGGCACGCTGGACGACGGCACCAAGTTTGACTCTTCCCGCGACCGCAACGAGCCGCTGCGCTTCACCTGCATGGCTGGCCAGATGATTGCCGGCTTTGACGCCGCCGTGCGCGACATGGAGGTGGGCCAGACCGTCAACGTGCGCCTTGAGCCTGCCGAGGCCTATGGCGAGCGTCGCGACGACATGATTATCTCGGTGCCCATCGCCAACATGCCGGGCGCCGAGAACGCCCAGGTTGGCATGCGCGTGGTGCTGGGCGGCCCCATGGGCCAGCCGATGCCCGCCACGGTCTACGCCATGGACGACACCACCATCACCTTCGACCTCAACCACGAGATGGCCGGCAAGGCCCTCAACTTCGAGATCGAGCTGCTCGAGGTCTCCGAGGACGAGGAGGGGCACCACTGCTGCCACGGTCGCGGCCACGGCGAAGGCGGCTGCTGCCACGGCGAAGGCCGTCATCATCACGAGGACGGCGAGTGCTGCCACGGTGAGGGTCACGGCGACGGCGAATGCTGCAAAGGTGAAGGCTGCGACGACGACAACTGCTGCTGCGAAGATTAGCATCCCAACAAGAAAACGATTTCGGGCTCCCAAGATGGATAAGGGCCCCGGAAGGTTAGTTCCCCGCGAGTTCCGCAAGAAGGCCCCCAACGCGCCAGCGTTGGGGGCCTTCTGAGGACTGTCTGAGCGGGGGAACTAACCTTCCGGGGCCTCCCCTTATTAAATCTTGGGGCCAGCAGCTCGGACCTCGGGAGCCATGTCGGGATACTTCTCCGCGGCATTGTCCACGAACATCTTCGCCACGCGGCGAGCGGTCGCGTCGTAGGCATCCTTGTCAGCCCACGTGTCACGCGGGTTGAGCACGCGGCGCGAGACGCCGTCAACGTGCTGGGGAACGTCCACGTTGAAGATGGGGTCGCGCACGAAGTCGCTGTCCTCAACGGAGCCGTTGAGCGCGGCGGTGACCATCTGACGCGTGGAGGCAAGGTCCATGCGCTGGCCGATGCCGTAGGGGCCGCCCGTCCAACCGGTGTTGATGAGGTACACGCGCGTGCCGGAGCGCTCCATGCGGTCACCGAACATGTCGGCGTAGTGCAGGGGGTCAAGCGGCATGAACGGCTCGCCGAAGAGCGTGGAGAACGTGGGCTGCGGCTCGGTGATGCCACGCTCGGTGCCGGCGACCTTGCTGGTGAAGCCGCTCAGGAAGTGGTACATAGCGGCGTTCTTGTCCAGGCGGCTGATCGGAGGCAGCACGCCGAAGGCGTCGGCCGTCAGGAAGATGACCACGTTGGGGTAGCGGCCCTGGCCCATAACGGCGGCGTTGTCGATGTAGTCAACCGGATAGGCCACGCGGGTGTTCTCAGTCAGCGAGTCATCGAAGTAGTCCGGCCTGCGGTTGACGTGGTTGACCACCACGTTCTCGCAGATGGCGCCAAAGCGGATGGCGCCGTAGATCTGCGGCTCGGTGACCGGCGTAATCTTGATAGCCTTCGCGTAGCAGCCGCCCTCGAAGTTGAAGATGGAGTTCTGCGCCCAGCCGTGCTCGTCGTCGCCGATGAGGACGCGCTGCGTGTCGGCAGAAAGGGTGGTCTTACCGGTGCCGGACAGGCCGAAGAAGACAGCCGTCTCGCCGGTGACCGGGTCCATGTTGGCCGAGGAGTGCATAGGCAGGACGTTCTCCTCCACGGGCATAACGTAGTTCATGACCGAGAAGACGGCCTTCTTGATCTCGCCGGAGTACGCGGTGCCAGCCACGATGATGCACTTGTCCTCGAAGTTGATGAGGACGGCAGCCTCGGAGTTGGTGCCGTGCTTCACGGGATCGAGCTTGAGATCGGGCGCGGCAAGGACGGTGTAGTCCTGCGGGAAGTAGCTGTCGCGCTGACGCTTGGACGGGCGCACCAGCAGCTGACGCGCGAAGAGCGCCTGGCTGGCGCGCTCGCACACGATCAGAAACTTGCGGCACCAGCGACGGTCGGCGCCGGCGATGGCGCGCACGACGAAGAGGTCGCGCGTGCGCAGGTGGTCGGTCACGGCCTTCTTGACCAGCTCGTAGTTCTCGGGCGAGAACGGCTTGTTGACGCTGCCCCAGTGGATGTGGTCGTGCACGTCGGGCGTGTCAACGATGAAGCGGTCCTCCGGCGAGCGACCGGTGTACTTGCCGGTCTCGACGGAAAGGGCACCGGTGTCGGTCAGGACACCCTCATTGCGACGCAGCGCGCGCTCGATGAGGCCGGCGGGGGCCTCATCCATGATCACGGCACCACGGCAGCCGTTGATGCCGCCAATGGCGAGCAGGTCATGCACGGTGGCACCACGCTTACCCTCACCACGAGCCATAACGTTGTTCGTGATGGTATCGATACGCTCCTGAATATCGGGCATAGGTTCCTCCTTACCCCGTTTAGCGGACATAGTGAGCCTGTCACCGCCGCTTGCTTGACACTATGAGCATATGCCATTAATTGCGGCTCCATAAAAGCCGTAACACTTTGGTTGGCATTGATGTAGTTTGTGGGGAAACCCCAGTTAGTTGACACTAACTTGTAGCGAGACTGAGGCCTCAGGCGCCTCAGTCCCGTCGGTTGTGTACTGGCGCTTAGCCCAAGAAGTAGAAATTGTCGGGGGGAAGCGAGCCGCCGATGCTGGAGGGATCCTCGACGTAGGCATCGGTGATGGCGTCGGTGAGCTCGCGCTGCATGGCAGAGCCGCGCAAAAACGTCGCCCCCGTGCCTTCCACCAGCGACTGGTGCTGCGCGACGTAGGCAACCACGTCCTCGGCGTTGGTGCCAAAGTACGGCAGTCGAACCACCGTGACGGCATGCGGAGCCTCGCCCTCATTCGCCACGGCGTCGATGGCCATGATAGAGCCGGCGGTGGCGTTATAGAGCGCAGAGGACACCTCGGGCGTCACCACGGCAAGGTCCACCTCGCCGTTGATGAGGGCGTTCGCCAGCGCGTCAACGGACTTGTACTCGGCAGAGCCCTCCCCGTTCGCGGCAAGCGTGACATCGTCCGCCACTTCGCCGACTATCGAAGCCAAACGCTCCCCGGAAGACACCGGCTCTTCGGGCGTGGCCTCCTCGGTGGCCTGCTCCTCTTGCTGCTCGTCTTCCTGCACCGTCTCCTGCGCCTCAGGCTCCGTCTGCGGCTCATCGCCGCCGCTCGTGCCGCCGCAGCCTACAAGCGTAAAGGCAAGTGAGAGTATCATGAAAGCAGTTGCGACCTTGCGGGACATGGACATGGTTCCTCCCCCAGGATTCGTCGTGACGCACACATCATAACGCAAGCACGAGCGAGAGGAGCTCCCATGGCCCTGACCACCATCTCTAACGGACGTATCGAGGCAACAATCGACTCCGCCGGTGCCCAGCTCATGAGCCTGAAGCTCGATGGCAAGGAGTACCTGTGGCAGCGTGACGAGAAGTACTGGCCGCGCTGCGCTCCCGTGCTCTTCCCCATCGTCGGCAACCTGCGCAACGACCGTGCCGACAGCGCCCAGGGCGAGGTGCGCTTTGGCCGCCATGGCCTGGCCCGCAACTACGAGCACGAGGTCATCGAGGCCGCTGACGACTCCGTCACCTACGAGCTCGTCTCCAACGACGACACCCGCGCCAAGTTCCCCTTCGACTTCAAGCTGAACATGACTTACCGCGTGGTGGGCGATGCGCTTGAGCAGGAGTTTATGGTCACCAACACCGGCGACGTCACCCTGCCGTTTGCCGTGGGCGGCCACCCCGCGTTCAACGTTCCGGCCCCTGGCTGTGAGGACGAGGACTTTGCCGACTACAAGCTCGTGTTCTCCAAGAAGTGGACCTACGCCTCCCCCACCATCTCCACCGAGACGGGCCTTCTGGACTATGGCAACCGCTTCACGCTGGTTGACAACGAGGACGAGCTTGCGCTGAGCCATCGCCTGTTTGACGTGGACACGCTCACGTTTGAGGACGTTCCCGGCCGCACCGTCTCGCTGGTCGGCCCCTCTGGGCACGGCATGCGCGTCGACTTCCCCGGCTTTGACTTCTTGGGCGTGTGGAGCGCACCTGACGCGCCGTTCGTGGCGCTTGAGCCCTGGCGCGGCACCGCAACCCGCACCGACGAAGACGACACCTTCGAGAACAAACAAGGGATGGACTTCCTGGAGCCCGGCGAGCAGGCCGTCTACGCCTTCCGCATGCTGCCGCTGTAGGGACTCAATCGCTACTGATCGCGCGGGGAAGGTCCCCTGCAGGCTCCGGCGCGCTTCGCGCGCGCTACGCAGTCGCCTGCAGGGGACCTTCCCCGCGCTC
>DJXA01000091.1:0-5745 GCA_002449555.1 Atopobiaceae bacterium UBA7016
CCGCCTGGATGTACAACGGCTTCGCGAGCGAGCGCGTGGCCAAGGAGGCGCTGGTGGACCGCTATCCGCGCGAGAGCTTCACGCTGGCCACCAAGCTGCACAACGGCTTCTTCAACAGCCTCGAGGGCCGCGACGAGGTCTTCAACGCGCAGCTCGAGAAGACCGGCGCCGGCTACTTTGACTACTACCTGCTGCACGGCATCGAGGCCAGCAGCTATCCGCACTACGAGAAGTTCGACTGCTTCGACTGGCTGCTTCAGAAGAAGGCAGCCGGCCTCGTCAAGCACGTGGGCTTCTCCTATCACGACAACCCCGAGCTTCTGGACGAGATCCTGACCAAGCACCCGCAGATGGAGTTCGTGCAGCTGCAGATCAACTACCTCGACTGGGAGAGCGAGTGGATTCAGAGCCGCGCCTGCTACGAGGTGGCCGAGCGTCACGGCAAGCCGGTCGTGGTCATGGAGCCCATCAAGGGCGGCACGCTGGCCAACGTGCCCGCCGAGGGCGAGCAGCTGCTGCGCGCGCTCGACCCGTCGCTCTCCATCGCAAGCTGGGCCATCCGCTTCGTGGCAAGCCTCCCCAACGTGATGTGCGTGCTCTCGGGCATGAGCAACCTCGCCCAGATGCAGGACAACCTCAGCTACATGGACGACTTCAAGCCCCTGACCGAGGCCGAGCGCGACGCGTGCTTCAAGGTTGCGCAGATCATCAACGACCAGACGGCCATCGCCTGCACCGCGTGCCACTACTGCACCGACGGCTGCCCCATGCACATCTGCATCCCCGAGTACTTCTCGCTGTACAACGAGGACATGCGCGAGAATCTCGCCGAGAAGGGCTGGACCATCAACTTCACCAACTACGACAAGCTGACCGAGGAGTTTGGCCGCGCAAGCGAGTGCATCGGCTGCGGCCAGTGCGAGTCCATGTGCCCGCAGCACCTTCCCATCATCGAGACGCTTGAGAAGGTGGCGGAGCACTTCGAGCACTAGGCGGCGGCCCGTGGTGACAAATGACCCGTCCACTTGTCACCGTTTAAAGGGAGTCTGAGCGGCGCCAAGGTCATCTGGTTGAGAAACCCCTAGTATGGGTACAAACTGCCTTGTGCGTTTGACCATCACGAGAGGTGATTACTATGCAGGGGTTTCTTGACAAGATGAACGAGGGCATCCGTAAGCTTATGGCCGGCCGCTACGGTGGCGACCAGCTGGGCACCGTGCTCGTCGTGATCTCGCTCATCTTCTCCATTCTGGCCAACTGGCTGGGTCGTTGGATGACGGTTGTGGCGCTGATTCTGCTCGTCCTCGCCTTCGCGCGCATGTTCTCGCGCAACTACGAGGCGCGTCGCAAGGAGAATCGCGTGTTTCTGCAGGCTGTTGCCCAGCCGGGCAAGGTGATTCACCGCCAGCGCGTCAAGTTTGCCAACCGCAAGACCAAGGCCTACGTGCGCTGCCCGCACTGCCACGCCGAGTTCGCGCTACCCAAGGGCAAGGGCCATCTGCGCGCCACGTGCCCCAAGTGCGGCGAGAAGTCTGAGCACACGGTCTAGTGCTCCAAGCAAGCATGAAGAGCCCGCAGCCTCGGTTGCGGGCCTTTCTTTTATAGCCTGATAGAATCCCGGCGCGATGGGGAGGTCCGCATGGGAGTCTTCAAGTACCTGCATATCGACTGGCGCGAGGTGGTGGGCCTCCTCGTGCTGACGCTTTTGGGCGCGGCAACCGAGATGGGCCTGCCTACCATGCTCGCACGCATGATCGACGACGGCGTCACCGCCAACGCTCAGGGCGTCATCGTGGGCATCGCCCTCGTTATGGTGGTGCTTGCGCTGGTTGGATGCATGGCGTCGCTCGTCTCCACCTTCCTTTCGGCGCGCGTGTCCACCAAGCTGGCGGCTGACCTGCGCAGCCAGCTGTTCTCCAAGGTGCAGTCGTTCTCCTCGGCCGACATGGACCGCTTTGGCACGGCGAGCCTCGTCACGCGCTCCACTTCGGACGTCTCAAACGTGCAGATGTTTGTGACCATGCTGATGCAGATTGGCGTGATGGCGCCGCTCATGCTGGTGGCGGGCATCGTGCTTTCCAGCGCGACGGGCGGCCGCGTCAGCACCGTGCTTCTGGTGTCGGTTCCGGTGCTGTTCATCTTGGCCGGACTCATCATGCGTGTGGTCTCGCGCCTGTCCAAGCAGATGCGCAAGCGCCTGGACAACCTCAACCGCATCTTCCTCGAGACGCTTGAGGGCGTGCGGCCCATCCGCGCCTTCCGACGCGAACCCTACGAGATTGCCCGCTTTGGCGAGGCCAACGCCGCCCACGCGCAGATCGCCGTCGAGCAAGGCCGCCTGATGGCGCTCATGATGCCGCTCATCGGCCTCGTTTTTGGCTTCACCACCACCGGCGTGATGTGGCTGGGCTCGGGCTTCGTGGCGGACGGCAGCATGGAGGTGGGCGCGCTCGTTGCCAACACGCAGTACATCTCGATGATTCTCATGTCCATCATGATGGTCTCGGCCGTCATCATGTTGTATCCCAACTTCTCGGCGTGCGCCACGCGCATCTGCGAGGTGTTGGACGCGGAGCCCAGCATCGTGGACGGCAAGCGCTCGTTGGAGGAGCGCACGTCGCGCGGCAAGCTAGAGTTTCAGCACGTCAGCTTCCAGTACGCGCAAGCTGAGGAGCCCGTTTTGCAGGACCTCACCTTCACGTGCGAGCCGGGAACTGTCACGGCCATCATCGGCCCCACCGGCTGCGGCAAGTCGAGCGTGCTACGCCTCATCCCGCGCCTGTTTGACGCCACGCTGGGAAACGTGGTCATCGACGGCATTAACGTGAAGCGCTACAAGCTGGAGGACTTGCGCTCGCTCATTGGCTACGTGCCGCAGAAGAATGTGCTCTTCAAGGGCACCATCGCGGACAACCTCAACTGGGGAGACGAGGCAGGCGACGACGCCGCGTGGCAGCGTGCACTCGACATCGCGTGCGCGAACGAGTTTGTGTCCGAGAAGGACAATGGCGCGCACTCTGAGGTTGCCCAGGGTGGCACCAACTTCTCGGGTGGCCAGCGCCAGCGCCTGGCTATCGCCCGCGCCATCATGCGCGACGCCGAGTTCTACCTGTTTGACGACTCGTTCTCCGCGCTGGACATGAAGACCGACCGCACCCTGCGCGAGAACATCCGCCGCGAGCTTTCCGACGCCACGGTGATCATCGTGGCGCAG
The DNA here is from genome assembly GCA_002449555.1 of Atopobiaceae bacterium UBA7016. Classification (GTDB taxonomy): domain Bacteria; phylum Actinomycetota; class Coriobacteriia; order Coriobacteriales; family Atopobiaceae; genus UBA1367. The sequence continues at coordinate 3,215 of DJXA01000091.1, forward strand.
CGCGTGGGCACCATTATCGACGCCGACCAGATCATCGTGCTGGACGACGGCGTATGCGTGGGCAAGGGCACGCACGCAGAACTGCTGGCGAGCTGCGAGATGTATCGCGACATCGCGACGTTGCAGCTGGGCGAGCAGGCTGTGGTTGACACTCTGCGCCAGGCGGCGGGCCTGCCCGCGCAAAGCCGCTCGAAGGCCGCAGCCCAAAGCGCCGTATTCGCGGAAGGAGGTGAGCGCTGATGCCCGGACCGCATGGTGGTCGCGGCGACCTGCGCCGCGCGCGTGACAGCAAGGGCGCCGTGCTGCGTCTTCTGGGGTACCTCAAGCCGCATGCCGCGGCGCTCTTCCTCGTGACGCTGATGACCCTGGTAGCCTCGCTCTTCTCGGTGCTGCAGCCCAGCGTGACGGGCGGCATCACCACCGCCCTCTACGAGGGCGTCACCGGCGGAACCTTTGAGTGGGACAAGATCGTGGGCCTGCTGGTTGCGCTGGCGGGCATCTACGTGGCGTCGCAGGCGTTCCAAGCCATCCAGGGCATCGTCATGAACCGCGTGACCACGCGCGTGCTGCAGGGCATGCGCGACGAGATTGACGAGAAGGTCCACCGCCTGCCGCTCAACTACTACGACACCCGCACCAACGGCGAGATCCTCTCCATTATCACCAACGACGTGGACATGGTGGATGGTGCCATCAGCAGAAACCTCACGCAGCTGGTGAGCCAGCTGGTGATGGTCATCGGCATCTTCATCATGATGCTGCGTATCTCGGGGTGGCTGACGCTCATTGCCGTGGTGATGGTGCCCATCTCGCTTTTGGCCTCCATGGGCGTAATCATGAAGAGCCGCACCTACTTTGCGGCGCAGCAGAGCCAGCTGGGCGACCTCAACGGCTATATCGAGGAGCTCTACGACGGCCAGAACGTGGTGCAAGCCTTTAACTATCAGGCTCGTGCGAACGCGCATTTTGAGGAGCTGAACGAGACGCTGGCCACCACAGCGCGCAAGGCGTCGGTAGCTTCGGGATCCATCAGGCCCATCACCATGACGGTGAACAATCTTGGCTATGCGCTCTCGGCGGCGTTGGGCTGCCTGTTTGCGCTGCAGGGCCGTATTGCCGTGGGCGACGTACAGGCGATGCTGCAGTACACCCGTCAGTTCTCGCAGCCGTTCACCCAGATCGCGGCCATGGCGGGAAGCCTCGGCGCGGCACTGGCGGCGGCCGAGCGCATCTTTGATCTGCTTGACGCCGAAGAGCAGGTGGCTGACCCCGTGCCGGGCGAGGTCCCGGCCACAAGCGAAGGCACCGTCAGCTTCAGCCACGTGCAGTTTGGCTACACGCCCGACAAGCAGCTGATGCACGATGTCAGCTTCACGGTGGAGCCGGGCCAGAAGGTGGCTATCGTCGGCCCCACGGGCGCGGGCAAGACCACGCTGGTCAACCTGCTCATGCGCTTCTACGAGGTGGGCGGCGGCAACATTGTGGTTGACGGCGTGCCGACGCGCGACATGACGCGCGAGGAGCTGCGCAGCCGCTTTGGCATGGTGCTGCAGGACACGTGGCTCTTCGAGGGGACCATTCGCGAGAACCTGTCGTACGGCCGCGACGGCGCGACCGATGCCGACATCGTGCGCGCGGCCAAGGCGGCGAGCGTTGACTCCATCATTCGCACGATGCCGGGTGGCTATGACATGGTGCTCTCCACGGGTGCGTCAAACGTGAGCCAGGGCGAGCGGCAGCTTCTGACCATCGCCCGAGCGCTGGTGGCAAACCCCGAGATCATGATTTTGGACGAGGCCACCTCAAACGTCGACGCGCGTACCGAGCAGGTGATTCAGGACGCGATGGCCGAGCTGCTGCGCGGCCGCACGAGCTTCGTGATTGCGCACCGGCTCTCTACCATTCGCGATGCGGACAAGATCCTGTACATGGAGCACGGCGACATTCTTGAGACCGGCACTCACGACGAGCTGATGGAGCTGAACGGCCGCTATGCCGCGCTCTACAACTCGCAGTTTGCATGATGGGCTGGCGTGGCGATGACGGAAGATGAGCTCTACAACCTGCTTGACCAGCGCGGGGTTGCCTACGAGGTGGCGCATCACCCGGCGGTGATGACGGTGGCCGAGGCCGCCGTGGTGGTGCCTGACCATGGGGTAGCTTGCAAGAACCTCTTTCTGCGCGATGACAAGAAGCGGCAGTTCTTTCTGGTGTGCGTGCCGGCGGAGACGAAAGTTGACCTGCGGCATCTGCACGAGCGGCTGGGCAGCCGGAGGCTCTCGTTTGCGAGCGCGGAGCTGCTGCGTGAGAAGCTGGGGCTTGAGCCAGGGTCCGTCACGCCGTTTGGCGTGCTCAACGACGCAGCACACGAGGTGACGCTCGTCTTTGACGAGGCGCTTCGCCATGCGCGCTTCGACGCGCATCCGCTGGTCAACACGGCCACGCTCTACGTTCAGATGGACGACGTGCTCCCGCTCTTCGAGGAGCACGGTACCAAGGTCGTGTTCCGCGCAATTTCGGAGTCAGGGACC
>DJXA01000091.1:5853-9726 GCA_002449555.1 Atopobiaceae bacterium UBA7016
GGTCCCTGACTCCGAAATTGCGCGGTTAGGCGCCGAGAGTGGTTTCGCGCTCTACGACGTCGTGCCCTACGATGATGTGCGTCTGTGCGGGCTCTGCGCCGCCCAGCATCTCCAAGAGCGCCGTGATGGCTCGCTCGGACATCGCGGCCGTGTGGCGGTTGACGGTAGAGATGGCGGGAGAGCTGATGCGCGAATAGATGGAGTCGTCCATGCCGATGACGCGCACGTCGCTTCCGACCGCAACCCCATGCGCCTTCAGGGCGTTGACCACGCCAAGGGCCACGCGGTCACCAAGGGCAACCACGCCGTCAAACGAGAACCCGTCCTCAAGGCAGTTGCTTACCAGGTGCTCCGCCTCTAGCAGGCTGGTCTGTCGGTGCGGTCCCTCAAGCACGAGGTTCTTGTCGAGCACGATGCCGTGTTCCTCGAGGTAGGCGTAGTAGCCAGCGGCCTGGTCGTGCTCGGCCGTGCGATAGAGCGAAGCCGAAACGCTGACCAGCGCCACATGCTTGCAGCCACGGTCGAAGAGCGTGGCCGTCATGTCGTAGCTCAGGCGCGGAAGGTCGTTACCCACAAAAACCTCGCGAGCCACGCCCGTGCTCCCGGTGTGGTCGATGTGCACCACGGGGATGTCCACGTTGGCCTCGATGGGGGAGTGCGTGGTTCCGCCAATGTAGACGATGCCGTCCACCTGCTTAGACAGCAGACCCTGTACGTACGCCGACTCGCGCTCGGAGTCGTTTGCCGTGTTGCAGATGTAGGACGAGTAGCCGGCGTCGCGCAGCCGCCCCTCCACGTCCAGGACGAGGGTGGAGAAGAAGTCGTTGCTCACGTCGGGAGTGAGGATGGCCACCGTCTTGGTGGACGCGGCGCGCAGGCTTTTGGCGGCAAAGTTGGCCACGTAGCCCTGCTCGCGCGCGATGCGCTCAACCAGCTCGCGGGTCTTTTCTGAGTAGTTGCCCTTTTGGTTGAGCACGTTTGACACGGTGGCCGTGCTGACGCCGGCGAGCTTGGCGATGTCGTAGATAGAGACGGATCGTTTGGCCATGAGGAACCTCCGCAGTGAATCGGTTTACGTTCATTGTACTTGAGGAGCGCCTCACACGCCCACACGCACATGTAGATAAAGAAATGTCCTTATCGGGACCCGTCCACGCATCGTGGTGCGCTAAAGTAAGCTACAGGTAACTTACTGAACAGAGGGGCAACCATGACCTCACCCGATAACAGCTTTCTTACCATCCAAAACCTTACCAAGAGCTACGGCGACGGCGACGCGCACGTCACGGTGCTCAAATCCATATCCACGCAGGTCGCGCGGGGCGAAATCTGCGTCCTGTTTGGCCCGTCCGGCTCCGGCAAGTCCACGTTCCTCAACCTGGTGGGCGGCCTTGAGAAGGTTGACTCAGGAAGCATCACGGTAGGCGGCACGGACATCACCAAGCTCAAGGACCGCGAGCTGGTGGAGTACCGCCGCCGTGAGCTGGGCTTTATTTTCCAGTTCTACAACCTGGTGCCCGACCTCACCATTCGCGAGAACATCGAGGTGGCACAGTATCTCTCCAAAGACCCGCTCGACGTGGACGACTTGCTGCACTCCCTGGGTATCTGGGAGCATCGCAACAAGTTTCCCAACCAGGTGTCTGGTGGCCAGCAGCAGCGCTGCTCCATCGGCCGCGCGCTGGTGAAGAACCCCAGCCTGCTTCTGTGCGACGAGCCCACGGGTGCGCTCGACTACAAGACCTCAAAGGAGATCTTGGCTCTGATGGAGACCGTCAACCAGCGCTACGGCTGCACGATGGTCATCGTCACGCACAACGACGCCATCCGGCACATGTCGCACCACATCCTGCGCCTGCGCGATGGCCAGCTGGTTGAGGACGCGATGAACGCGCACATTCTGCCAGTCTCAGAAATCAGCTGGTAGGAGGCGTCACATGGCACCTCTCAACAAACGACTCCCGCGCGAGTTTGTGCACAACCTGGGCAAGTATCTGGGCATCTTTCTGCTGTTCCTCTTCGCCATCTCGATGGGCTCGGGGTTTCTCTCGGCCGCATACAGCATCGAGGTTATCCAAAAGGGACTGCACGAGAAGGCCAACGTGGAGGACTTCCACTTTGCCACGCAGTTTGAGGCATCCAAGCGCTCGATTGCCGCGGTGGAGGAGACGGGCTGCACCGTGTACGAAGACTTCACGGCGGATGTCCCCTTCTACGTGGCAGGCGATGACCGCGTCATGAACTGCCGGCTCATCAACCAAGAGAGCCGCCGCGATGTCAACCAGGGCTACTACTTTGAGGGCCGCGAGCCCGAAAGCGCCTCAGAGATTGCGGTTGACCGCGTGTGGGCCAAGAACAACGAGGTCAAGGTAGGTGACACGCTGAGCGTGGCCGGCCAGGAGGTGACGGTCGTCGGCATCATGTCGGTCTCTGACTACGAGTGCCTCATGGAGAAGAACACCGACATGCTCTTCAACTCCAACACCTTTACGGTGGCGCAGGTGACGCCCGAGGGCATGCAGGCGCTGGCGGGCGGCAAGCGCGACTGGCGCTATGACGTGCGCTTTGACGACCGGACGCTCGACGTGGTAGAGCGCACCAAGCGCGAGGAGGACATCGCGGACATCCTTATGGACCACGACGAGATCATCACTGACCTGGTGGACTACGAGTTCTCAAACAAGGCCATCTTCTTTGCCACCGATGACGTGGAGAGCGACCAGGTGATGTGGGAAGTCCTGGTCATGCTTTTGGTGGTGATTATGGCTTTCGTCTTTGTGGTGCTGACCAACGCCACCATTGAGCAAGAGTCTGCGGTCATCGGCACGCTTCTTGCCTCGGGCTATCGCAAGGGCGAACTCATCGCGCACTACATGGTACTGCCCACGCTCATCGGGCTTCTGGGCTGCATCGCGGGCAACTACGGCGGCCTCACCTTCATGAGCGACCCCATGGCCAACCTGTACTACGGCTCGTACAGCCTGCCGCCGTACGTGTACGAGTTCAGCCCGCGCGTGTTCGTGATCACCACGGTGGTGCCGTTTGCGCTGCTTGAGGTGGTCACGCTGGTGGGCCTCATGCGCAAGCTGCGCTTTACGCCGCTGGCCTTCTTGCGCCGCGAGATCGCCAATCGCAGCCGCCGCGCCACGCTGCCGCTGCCTGAGTCGCTTGGGTTTGTGCGGCGCTTCCAGATGCGCGTGTTCCTGCGTAACCTGAGCCACTTTGTGGTGCTGTTCTTCGGCATCGCGTTCTGCAGCCTCTTTCTGCTGTTTGGCCTCTGCCTCATGCCGGTGGTGCGCCACTATGCGGCCATGCTGCAGAGCGACGTGGTGGCAAACCACATCTACCTCCTGAAGGCGCCGCTCGAGCTTGCGGGAACCAATGCCGAGCGCGCCGGCTACGCCGCGGTGGAGCGCCTTATGGAGACCGACAGCCCGCTGGAGGACCTAGGCCTGGTGGAGTACGCGAATGCGCTGCTCAGCACTATCGACATTGACGAGGACGCGCACCCAGTCAACACCGTCGACAACGGCGAGGCGGCCATCGCGCAGGCCGAGAAGTTCTCTGCCGCCTCCTTCGAGGTCCCGCATGTCATCACCAACGGCATGGAAGAGATCACGGCCTACGGCATCGAGGAGGACTCGCGGTATTGGCCCGAGGTTGACGTCTCGAACGGCCAGGTGGTGATTGGGTCGGGTCTCTCAAAGAAGTGTCGCATCAAGCCGGGGGATACCGTCACGCTGACGGACAAGTTTGCCAACAAGACATACGATGTGGTCGCGTCCAGCGTGTGGGGCTCGTCGGCCAATATGAACATCTACCTGTCGCGCGAGGCGCTCAACCAGCTAGTGGACAACGACGCCGACTACTTCA
>DJXA01000045.1 GCA_002449555.1 Atopobiaceae bacterium UBA7016
AATGCCACCGTTTGCCGTTAAATGTGTGCGTAGAGTGTTCGGAGCGCCAAAGTTGGGTGCAGAAGGCTTGCAAAAAGCTCACCGTATGGGCAAACTATCTCTCTGCACGTACTTTAACCTGCCATTTTGCAAGTGCACGTGCGCTTGAAACGTTTTGAACTATGTTTGGAGGAACCATGCCACTACCTCAGCTTACCGACGAGCAGCGCAAGGCCGCCCTCGAGAAGGCCGCTGCCGCCCGTCATGAGCGCGCCGAGCTTCGCGAGAAGATCAAGAAGGGTGAGGTCACCCTCGAGGAGGTTCTGGATTCCGAGGATTCCATCGCTTCCCGTATGAAGGTTTCCGCCCTTATCGAGTCTCTCCCTGGCTATGGCAAGGCTAAGGCCGCCAAGATCATGGACGAGCTGGGCATCTCCGCTACCCGTCGCGTCAAGGGCCTCGGCGCCCGTCAGCGCGAGCAGCTGCTCGAGGCCCTCTCCAAGTAGTGGCCACGAAGGCTCGGCTCTTCGTCATTTCTGGACCGGCAGGTACAGGGAAAGGAACGCTCGTCGCGCGTATTCGCGACAGGCGTCCAAACTTGGACCTGTCGGTCTCTGCTACGACGAGGAAGCCACGTGAGGGCGAGCGTGACGGCGTCGCCTACTATTTCCTGAGCGAGGACGAGTTCACCCGCCGTGTCGAGGCGGGCGACTTCCTCGAGTGGGACGGCCACTTCGACAAGCGCTACGGCACGTTGCGCTCCGAGGTCGATGCCCGTCTTGAGGCTGGGCATTCCGTCATTCTCGAGATCGACGTCAACGGGGCGCTCAACGTAAAGCGCGTATGCCCCGATGCGGTGCTCGTGTTCATCGCGCCTCCCTCGCTTGAGGTGCTTGAGGCCCGCCTGCGTGGGCGCGGAACCGAGACCGAGGAACAGATTGCGCTTCGGCTTGGCCGCGTGGAGATGGAGATGGCCAAGGCCGCGCAGTATGACGAGGTCGTGGTCAACGATGACCTCGAGACGGCCGTCGACGAGCTGGACGCCATCATGGATAAATACGAGACGGACGAAAGGAACTGACTATGTCCGTGACGAGGCCTGAGATTGACTCCCTCCTTGACAGGACGGAGAACAACCCGTTCCTGCTTTGCAGCATCGCTTCCAAGCGTGCCTGCGACATTAACAACATGGTCCGCGGCCAGCACCTGCGCGTGACGGCCATCCAGGACTTTGACGACATCACCACGGTCGCGTCCGGCCAGGACCCCGTCTCCATCGCTATGGACGAGATCTACGACGGTACGCTGAGCTTCGTGCGTGAGGACTTTGACGAGGAGATCAAGGGCTCCAACGCCGAGGTCCTGCAGAACCTGTAGCCATGCCGAACAGGGTCTGCCTGGTCCATTACCACGAGATCGGGCTCAAGGGCAAGAACCGTTCTACCTTTGAGAACCAGCTCGTGACCAACTTGCACCGGGCGCTGCGCCCCTTCGACCTGGGAGAAATCAAGCGAGTTTCCGGCCATATCCTGGTTACTGCGGCGAGCGGCCGCGTGAGCGAGGAGATGGCCGGAGCCATTTCTCAGGTCCCTGGTGTCGCGCGCGTGTCGCTCGCGTATCTGTGCGGCCTTGACGTGCAGGAATACAGCGCGGCGGCCGTGAAGGCGCTCAGCGAGTTTGGTGAGTTCTCCTCGTTCAAGGTGCACGCACGCCGTTCGGCCACGGCCTACGAGCTGCACACGCTCGAGATCAACCAGCTGGTTGGCGAGGTGCTGTGCGCGGCCTTCCCCGACAAGAAGGTCGAGATGCATAACCCCGACGCCACGGTCTACGTGCTGGTGGTTCAGGGGAGCGTGTACGTCTATGCCGCCTCGCAGGTGGGCGTAGGCGGCCTTCCCGTGGGCACGGCCGGCAAGGTGGTCACGCTGCTCTCGAGCGGCTTCGACTCGCCGGTTGCCACGTGGATGGTGGGCCGCCGTGGCGCCACATGCGTGCCGGTGCACTTCTCGGGCCGCCCGATGACGTCGGACATGAGCGAGTGGCTGTGCCGCGACATCTGCGACGCCCTGGCACCGTCGGGCACCATCGGCCGCCTGTACGTGGTTCCCTTTGGCGAGCGCCAGCGCGAGATCTCGCTCGCGGTTCCGCAGTCGCTGCGCATCATCACGTACCGCCGCGTCATGCTTGCCGTGTCGGAGCGCATCGCGCGTATCGAGGGCGCCAAGGCGCTCGTGACGGGCGAGTCGTTGGGGCAGGTTGCCTCACAGACGCTCGACAACATCGCCGCGGTGAACGAGATGGTGTCCATGCCCGTGCTGCGCCCGCTCATTGGCTCTGACAAGCAGGAGATCATGCGCCGCGCCGAGCAGATCGGCACGTATGACCTGAGCAGCCAGGCCGTCGAGGACTGCTGCACGCTCTTCATGCCGCGCCGTCCCGAGACGCACGCCCGGCTTGAGGCCGTGCATGCCGCGTGGGACTCGTTCGACCACGACGCGATGATCGACGACCTCGTGGAGCACGTGGAGTACCTGGACTTTGACCAGTGCCCCTCGTATCGCGCTCCCAAGCGCTGGCGTAGGCACCATCGCGAGCTTGGACCGGCTGTCGTACCTGCGGAAACGGAAAACGGTACGGAGTGATACGCGGTTCTGCAGATTGCTGCTAGCCTCGTGCAGGTTGCGGCAAGGCGAATTGAGATTGTCATAAACTGCCGACACCTCCTGCCCCACGATGGGGTGGGAGGTGTTTTGTATGGCACAGTTGGCAATTCGCGCCAGGCTGCTCGCCCGGCGTCTGGGCCTTCGTCCGTCCGGCGCCGTGCTGGCGGCCTTGGTAGTGACGACGTTGGGCCTCACGGGTGTGGGTGTGGGCACGCGCATGGCGTCCCAGCGCGGGTTTGAGGTTATTGCGCAGGAAGAGTCTGGTGAGGCGGCTTCGGGAGGGGATGAGGAGCTGACGTTAAGCCAGGAGGCGCCTGAGCCTGAGGCAAACCCCGAGGTAGAGGTGTGCGTGCACGTTGACGGGGCGGTGGAGCGGCCGGGCGTGTACGTGCTGCGCGGCGTGTCTCCGCGCGTGGGCGAGGCGGTTGACCTTGCAGGAGGGCTTACCGAGGACGCGGACACGACCACGGTGAACCTTGCCGCCCCGTTGACCGATGGACAGAAGGTGTACGTGCCCGCCGAGGGCGAGCAGGCACCGGCCGCTGGCGTGGGTGTCTCTGAGGCTGCTGACGGCTCTGTGATCAACATCAATACCGCAACCGCCGAGGAGCTGCAGGGGCTGCCAGGCGTTGGGCAGGCCACGGCCGCCGCCATCGTGGAGGAGCGCGAGTCGGGTGGACCCTTCACCTCGCCTGAGGACATCATGCGCGTCTCGGGCATCGGAGAGAAGAAGTACGAGCGCATGAAGGACCACATCGGTGTCTGAGCGCGTGCGGTTTCCCGAGCGACCTGCGCTTCCGGTGTCGCTCTACGCGCTCGTTGCCGTGATGCTCGTCGAGCGTTGGACGCTGGCGGCGGGGTCGGTGCCTGTGGTGCTCGCAGCGGCCGTGGCTGTCGTGACCGTTGCCCTGGTCGTATGGGTCGTTCGCGCGCAAGAGCTCGAAGGAGCGTGGGGCGCGGCCAGTTGCGCCGCTTGCGCGGTAACGGCAGCGCTCATGACGTGCGGCTGTGCGCTCTGGCTGGGGCACGCGTTTGCGGCAAAGCTTGCGGCGTCGTCTGTCTCGTCGTGGGCGTTTGAGGTGGTAGAAGACTCGACGCCTACGCTCACGGGCTATCGGTGTCGCGCGCGAGCGCATGCAGACGGGGCCGTTTCGGGCGACGTGTGGCTCTCTACCTCGGATTCATTGCGCAGGGGGACGCTGATCGGTGGCGTCGGGCGGTTTCGGGCGAACACAGACGATGACTATGGACGGGCGAATCGCCAGCAAGGTGTCTGGGGTACGGTCACCCTCGTCAGGGAGCAGTTGCGGGGGAGACGGCGTGGCATTGGCGCGCTTCCGCTTGCGGCACGGGAGGCGGCCCAGTCATACCTTTGTCCCGAAGAGTCGGACGAGCGGGCGGTGCTCGCGGGCATTGTCTTGGGTGACCGCACCGAGATGCGGGAAAGGGGGCTCGACAAGCTGTTCGCCACGTGCGGCGTGGCCCATCTGGTCGCCGTCTCGGGAAGCCACATCGCGGTGGTTGCCGCAATCCTCGCCAAGGCGCTCGAGCATACGGGTATGGGGCCCAAGGGCCGTCTTGCCGCGCAGCTTGTGGTCACGCTGCTCTTTGTTGCCCTGTGCGGTGCGCCTGCCTCGGCAGTGCGCGCGTGGGCCATGTCGGCGGTGGCCTCGGCGGGCACGCTGGCGGGACGGCGGCTCGATGGTACGTCGTCGGTCTGCCTTGTCGCGCTCGCCATGGCGCTGATTGACCCGTCAGTCTCGGGACAGCTGGGCTTTCTGCTCTCGGTCATCTGCGTGGTGAGCCTCTGCGTGTACGCGCCCTACGCGACGGCGGTGGTGGATGTGGCCGTGCCCGACGTCCGCGTGCCCTCCTTCGTGCCCGCAGAGCCCAGAATTCGTCTGGGCTCTGCGCGCCATGGCGTGGTGAGCTCGCTCGGGGCCTCCTTGGTTGCGCAGGCCGCCTCACTTCCCTTGGCGGGCTCGATCTTCGCCCGGATGTCGCTTGTGGCGCCGCTCTCGACGCTCTTGGTTGGCGGGCTGCTCTCGGCGGCGCTGGGGCTAGGACTGGTGAGCATCGTGCTCGCGCCTGTCCCCGTCATTTCCCGCCTGACCCTTCTGACCTGCGACGTATTGCTTCACGTGGTGCTCGAGATCTTGCGCGCTCTGGCACGGGTGCCCTTCGCGTCGGTGCCGGTGACCGCCCAAGCGCCCGCGCTTTGGGCCATGGTGCTGCTGGGAGCTGCCGTGGTGTTCGTCACGTGGCCTCGGCCCTCTTGTGTGCTGCTGTGGCGGGTTGCAACCGTTGCGCTCACGGTCACGTTCGTCGTGGTTGCGCATTGGCGATACCTGGCTCCCGCCCGTATCTGCGTGCTCGACGTTGGCCAAGGTGACGCCATCCTCATCCAGGACGGCTCGGCGGCCATCTTGGTGGACGCCGGCCCTCCTGGCGGGTCGGTCGTCGAGGCGCTTGCGCGCGAGCACGTGCTGCATCTTGACGCCCTCGTGGTGACGCATCTGCACGACGACCACTATGGTGGCGTGGGCGACCTTGCGGGAAGCGTCCCCGTGGACGAGCTTCTGGTGGCCGCGGGCGTGTCCGAGAACCTACCCGAAGAGCTCACGCATCTGCCCTGTCGAGAAGTCTCCTATCACAACCGACTGCAGGTAGGAGGCTTCACACTTTGCGTGGTGTGGCCGCGCGTCGCGGTTACGGGCCTTACCAACCCCGACTCGCTGGAGCTTGCCGTGAGCTATGACGACAAAGGCAAGCAGATGTCGGCGCTTCTGACAGGGGACGCCGAGCAGGACGAGACGGGCGCAGTCATCGTGGCGGGCGAGGTGGGCGACATTGACATCCTGAAGGTGGGACACCACGGCTCTGAGGTGTCGCTTACGTCTGAGCAGGCACGGGCGCTGCGGCCCGAGGTGGCAGTGGCCAGCGCGGGGGAGGGCAACAGGTACGGCCATCCGAGCGAGGAGTGCGTGGACGTGCTAACCGGGGCCGGTGCACGGTTCCTCTGTACGAAGGACGTCGGCGATGTGGAGCTGCGTCCAGAGCGGGACGGCGTAGCGGTACGGACCTCTAAGAGCAGACGGTGACGACCAGCTGCGTGAAGGTGACGTCAGGGTCAGAGCCGCTCTTCAGGGCTCGCTCGCAGCGTGCGCAGGCAATAAGCCCCTGCTCAAGGGCGCCAGGCGCAAAGCGGCGCGCCCACCCCAGATGGTTCTTCACCTGCCATGCCTGCTTGCCCAGTTCCGACGCGAGGGCCCCGCTCTGGGCACGAGCGTCGAGCGACTTTGCGCAGATGAGTTCGCGCAGGCGGCCGGTCAGAAGCGAGCAGAGCGCCACCTGCGAGGGGTTTTGCATGAGGCGGTAGAGGCTGAGGGCCTTCGCGGCGTCTCGCTGACTGACGGCGTCGAGGAAGTCCCACGGCTTGACCTCGGCGGTGCGCACGACGTGATGCTCCACGTCGGCGAGTGTGATGGCGCCAGCGTCGCGACAGTACTCGGCAAGCACCTTCAGCTGCGTGTCCAGCATCGTCGTGGACTCGCCCACGCGGCTGACCAGCTCGGTCGCGGCGTTTTGGTCCATGGTCACGCCGTAGGCGCGGGCCATGCGCACCACCAGCGGCGGAAGCTCCCAACGCTTCTTGGGGGCGCAATCGACGACCGCCTGCTTGCCCACCTTTGCCACAGCCTTGTAGAGGCGCGTGTTCTTGGGCAGGCTCTCGGCGACGAGGCAGAGCACACAGGCGAGGTTGGGGTCCGTGAGGTAGCCGATGATGGCTTCGCTGACGGGCTTGGGCAGTTTGTCGGCGCGCTCGATCATGACGAGGCGGAAGGTGTCTCCCATCGGCAGCGTGTTGAGCGAAGAGAGGATGTCTTGCGGCGCCAGGTCTGAAGACGCGACGCGCTCGTCGAGGTTAAAGGCCGAGAACCCCTGGTCAAGGCGGCCCTTCAGGCGCGTGGTGGCCTGGCGGCGCTTGAGGTCGTCAGACCCGACGATGAGATAGGCGGGCAGTAGTTGCTGTCCGCTGGTGGTCTGTGGCATACGTCTCCTCCTTCTCGACCTTCGACTATACGCCTTTTGGTCAACATGAGCCTGGAGGGTAGAACTCCGCCCAATGAGACCGAACCCACTCTTGCGAATGTTGACATTCCAGGCCACTCTTTGGTCAACATGAGCTTGGGATGAAAAAAGAAAGGAGACCCGGGCAGCACCCCGGGTCTCCTTTGCAGATTTGATGAAGCTCAGAAGCTACTTGATGCCGTTGACGAGCTTCTGGACGCCGCTCTTGCGCTTGGCAGCCTGGTTCTTGTGGATGATGCCCTTGGAGGCCGCTACGTCAAGCTTGCGGCACGCCGCGTTAGCTGCGGTCTGAGCAGCCTCGGCGTCGCCGGCCTCGACGGCCACGCGGACCTTCTTGACGTAGGTCTTGAGCTCGGAACGGACCGCCTTGTTGCGCTGGCGGGCCTTCTCGGCGGTGATGATGCGCTTCTTCTGAGACTTGATGTTAGCCACGTGCTTACCCTTTCGGTCATGTATTCTGAGGCCTCTAACGCTGAGACACGGCGAGGTCAACTCGGGAAGTATAACACGCCACGACGAAATTGGGCTATCATTCTCCCTATGTCTACATACGATACCTCACATATCCGCAACTTTTCGATCGTTGCGCACATCGACCACGGTAAGTCGACCATCTCTGACCGCATTCTCGAGCTCACCCACACGGTTGAGGAGCGCGACATGGAGTCGCAGCTGCTCGACACGATGGACATCGAGCGCGAGCGCGGCATCACCATCAAGAGCAATGCCGTGCGCGTTGCCTACGATGCCGACGATGGCGAGACCTACCAGTTCAACCTGATCGATACTCCGGGCCACGTTGACTTCACCTACGAGGTCTCGCGCTCGCTTGCCGCGTGCGAGGGCGCGGTGCTGGTGGTTGACGCCACGCAGGGCGTGGAGGCTCAGACCGTCTCCAACGCGCTTCTGGCCATGAACGCCAACCTGGACATCGTGCCGGCCATCAACAAGATCGACCTCCCCAGCGCAGAGCCTGAGCGCGTGCGCGCCGAGATCGAGGAGGCGCTTGCCGTGCCGGGCGAGGACGCGGTCTGCGTGTCCGGCAAGACCGGCGAGGGCATCCACGACCTCCTGGAGAGCATCGTCTTTCTGGTGCAGCCGCCCAAGGGCGATGGTGACGCGCCGCTGAAGGCCCTCATCCTCGACTCGTACTTTGACGCCTACCGCGGCGTGGTGGCCACGGTGCGCGTCTTTGACGGCCACATCCGTCCGGGCGACACGCTCTACATGATGCAGGCAGGCTCCTCCTTCCTGGTGGATGACGTGGGTGTCAAGCGCCCGCTCGAGACGCCGCTGCCCGAGCTGGGCGTGGGCGAGGTGGGCTACGTGGTCACCGGCCTCAAGGACCCGGGCGCCGTCCACGTAGGCGACACGCTGACCTACGACGCCAACCGCACGGCCGAGCCGCTGCCGGGATACCGCGAGGCCAAGCCCATGGTCTTTACGGGCTTGTTCCCCATTGACAACAAGGAGTACGAGAACCTGCGCGACGCGCTGGAGAAGCTCCGCGTGAATGACCCATCGCTCACGTGGTCGCCCGAGACTTCGGTGGCGCTGGGCTTCGGCTTCCGCGTGGGCTTCTTGGGCCTCCTGCACATGGAGGTCGTGAAGGAGCGCCTCGAGCGCGAGTTTGACCTTGACCTCATCGGCACGAGTCCCTCGGTGGACTACCACGTCTACACCACGTCGGGTGAGATGCTCGACATCAAGAGCCCGCAGGACCTGCCGCGCCCCGAGCAGATCGACCGCATCGAGGAGCCGTACCTCAAGGCGAGCGTCATCGTTCCGCCCGAATACATGGGCGCCGTGATCCAGCTGGTCATCGAGCACCGCGGCATCCAGGACAACATGGTCTACCTCTCCGAGAACTCGGTGGAGGTTACCTTCTACATCCCGCTCGCGGAGCTCATCCTCGACTTCTTCGATCAGCTGAAGAGCCGCACCAAGGGCTATGCTTCGCTTGACTACGAGTTCGCGGACTACCGTGCTTCTGATCTGGTGAAGCTCGACATCCTGCTTGCGGGCGAGGAGGTGGACGCCCTCAGCTTCATCGTGCACAAGGATAAGGCCTATACGCTGGCCCGCGGCCTCTGCGACAAGCTGAAGGAGATCATCCCGCGCCAGCAGTTTGAGGTGCCTATCCAGGGCGCCATCGGCAACAAGATCATCAGCCGCTCTACGGTCAAGGCGGTGCGCAAAGACGTGCTTGCCAAGTGCTATGGCGGCGACATCAGCCGTAAGCGCAAGCTGCTGGAGAAGCAGAAGGAAGGCAAGAAGCGCATGAAGTCCATCGGCACGGTGGACGTGCCGCAGGAGGCCTTCCTTGCCGTCCTGAAGGTGGGAGACGAGTGACGGGCGGTCACTGGGGGCACCGCGAGCGCAAGCCGGACGTGGCATACGACTCAACGCAAGATCCCGCCCAGATTCTGGCGGCGGGCGCCGAGGCTGCAGGCCTGACGGATCAGATTGGGCCGTTTGCACAGGTTGGAAGCCTGGCCGAGCGCCTGGCTGCCAACCCCTTCCTCATGGCACCCATGGCGGGCGTCTCTGACCAGGCCTATCGCACCATGGCGCGCGCCGGCGGCGCGGCCTTGGCCTATACCGAAATGGTGTCGGTAGCAGGCCTTCATTACGGAGGCGAGAAGACGTGGGAGCTTGTGGAGCCCTGCGTCACCGAGCCTGACATCGCTGTGCAGCTCTTTGGCTCAAAGCCCGACCAGTTTCGCGAGGCCGCCTGTATGGTCGTGGAGCGCCTGGGCGGCCAGCTGGCCCTCATTGACATCAACATGGCCTGCCCCGTCCCTAAGGTGACGCGCAAGGGCGAGGGCTCGGCGCTGCTGGATGACCCGAGGGGTGCCGCGGCGCTGGTGCAAGCGTGCCTTGCGGGCCTTGAAGACGCAGGGTCGGACGTCCCCGTTACCGTGAAGATCCGCTCGGCGCGGCGCACCGGGGAGCCCGAGGTGGCTCCCGAGTTTGCGCGCGCGATGGAGTCAGCGGGCGCCTCGGCTGTGGCTGTGC
>DJXA01000197.1:0-1497 GCA_002449555.1 Atopobiaceae bacterium UBA7016
GCGAGTTCGTCGTGCCCCTCACCAAAGTGAGCGGCGCGGAGGTCCACTTCAGCGAGGCCAACGAGCAGGTGACCGTCGAGCTCACCGTCGCCAAGGGCGAGTCGGTGGTCGTCATGGCCAAGTTTGAGAAGAACGACGGCGAGGCCACAGCCGTCATCTCGTCCAACGGCGAGGAGCTCACCACCGACTACTTCTATGACGGGTACGGCTGCTCCGCCATGCCCATGGAGCCGGGCACCTACACCGTGGAGCTCAACGCTCCCCAGACGGAAGGCACCATGTGGGCGCTTGCGTACAACGCCGACGACATCGACTACATGAACATGGACGCGGAGGCGATCGTCAACCACATCCTCTCCGAGGTGCAGTAGGCCTGCGCGGCGGGGCCAGATCAGATCGCGGCAACGAAAGGGGCGGCCCAGAGGACGCGTGTCCTTTGGGCCGCCCCTTGTTGCTTGCTGGGAGCCGCGGCGCGCCGCCGGCGCCGCTCGGCCGGCTAGTACCTGAAGCGGCTCTGCTCGACGATGCCGGTCTTGTGCCACTTACGGTTCCACAGCTGCAGGATCTGCTCGCGCTTGGAGCGGCGCAGCATGATGAGGCCCAGCAGGGCCACAACCGCGACCAGCCCGCACGTGACGAAGAAGTCGGTGTCGATGACAAGCTCCTCGGTGAGCAGGCCGTTCTTGCTCAGGTCCATGAACAGGAAGCCCGCGAAGTCGATGAGCGTGTGAGCAATCATGGTCGGCCAGATGCTCCCCGTGCGCAGGAAGACGGCGGAGAAGAAGAAGCCCAAGAGCGCGGCGTAGCAAACCTGGAAGATGGTTGCGAAGATGGGGGCGCCGGAAAGCGCGTTGATCCCGTGAATGAGGCCGAAGGCCACCGAAGTGAACAGGGCGCACTTCATGACGTCGCCCTCGTCGTCGGCGACGCGCATCCAGTTGGCGCCGGGGATGCCGCGGAACAGGATCTCCTCAGAGACGCCTGGCGCAAGGGCCATGATGACGCAGTTGAGGATGGGGTTCATCTTCTCCTCAGGGTCGAGGAAAACAAACTGCATCTTGTCGACCTCATACAGGTTGTGGACGACGAAGGCCAGCGCGGGCAGCACCATCAGAAGGCCGACGGTGGACCAGCCGAACATGCCGTCGTAGGTGCTGTTGAACCGCAGCTTGAAGAAGATGGCCAAGATGAGAGCCGAGACGGTCATGGCCGCTGCGTTGATGAGCTGCTTGTATTCGCCCTGAATCGGCAGGCCGGCGTAGTTCGCGCCAAGGATGATGAGCGTGTCGATGCCCAGGAAGAGCAGGAACATGACGATCATGGTGATGATGGGATGGTCGAAGAGGAGGTAGTGCTTCTCGGGTATCTCGTCCACGATGGGGTCGACGCCTTGCATATGCTTCATTTCTGCTCCTGCTCGTCGGGTGATGCGGCACCAATATTATGCAACAAGCAGGTCCTGCGGGTGGGGGAGTATCCCCATCCGCAATGCGAGAC
>DJXA01000197.1:1588-2529 GCA_002449555.1 Atopobiaceae bacterium UBA7016
GAAACGCATACAATCACAGGGACGCCTGACAAAGAAGGAGCTGGTACACATGAAGAAACAGCTGTTGGTATGCGCGCTTGCGCTTGCGCTGGGAACGGGGACCGCGGCCTGCGCGCAGGGTTCCGCTCCCGCGGCGGACGAGGCGGAGCCCGTGAGCTACGAGGCGCCCGCGGCCGACGCCGAGATTGACGACGTCACGACGATCGCCTACCTGGGGCCCGAGGGCACCTATACCGAGGAGGCCACGAAGCTCTTCTTTGGGGGCAACGACGAGCTGCTGCCGCAGGCCACGGTGGCCGACGCGCTCGCGCTCGTGGCCGACGGCTCGGTGGCCTACGCCGTGGTGCCGCAGGAGAACACGCTGGGCGGGCCCGTCACGGACTATATCGACGCGCTGCTTGCCACCGAGGACGTGAGCGTGGTGGGGGAGGTGCTGCTGCCCATTCGCCAGACGCTCATGGGGCTTCCGGGGACCGACCTTTCGCAAGTGACGCGCGTACTCTCGCACAAGCAGGGCCTGGCGCAGAGCTCGGCGTGGCTCGACGAGAACCTGCCCGGCGCCACGCGCGAGGAGGCCGCCAGCACGGCCGCCGCGGCGCGTGCCGTTGCCGAGGGCGGTGACCCCACGGTGGTGGCCATCGCGGCGCCGGGCGCGGCGGACCTCTATGGGCTTGAGGTGCTGCAGGCGAACGTGTCGCAGTCCGTGGCAAACAAGACGCGCTTCTACGTGGTCTCGCGGAAGGCGAACGAGCTTGCGGGCTACGAGCGCGCGGTGTTCTCGGCGAGCATCGCGGCGAGCGAGCTTCCCGCCGTGCTGAAGCAGGCCTGCGTGGACGGCGTCGAGCTGGTGTGCGTGCACGACCGCCCGGAGGGCTCTGAGCTGGGCATGTACCGCTACATGATCGAGCTCTCGCGTGAGGGCGGCTTCTCGGACGACGAGA
>DJXA01000148.1:0-317 GCA_002449555.1 Atopobiaceae bacterium UBA7016
GTCGTTTAGGCCATCTACCTGCGTGGGTATCGTTTGAGTACCAGCGGGATGAATTCCGCGCACATAGCAAGCTCCCGTGAGTACCAGGGGCCATCGGCGCTGGTGATCAGCACATTATCGTGAGGCCAATTGAGATTTTCGGCACTAGATACCTCAACCAGGGCTCTTTAGCTTGGCAAACGCGCATCATGCTCGGCGCAACGAGCCAACCACCTCTCTACCGGCTTGCAGGTCAACAAACGCAAGACGGCGCACCTGGTAGACCACAGCCTACCGGATGCGCCGTCAAATCAGCCTCACGATAATGTGCTGAGCTA
>DJXA01000148.1:520-5139 GCA_002449555.1 Atopobiaceae bacterium UBA7016
GCCGTCATGGCGTCGGCGCTCTCCACCGCACGCAGAATGACTGGCCGCGCGTAGGTGCGCTCGTCGCCCATCACGCCCACGCTCTTGATATCGGGCAGCACGGCAAAGTACTGCCAGCAGCTGTGCTCAGAGTTGCGGTCCCCCGTCTTGACGAAAAGATCCTCGTTGTAGGCATCCAGCTCCTCGCGCACGATGGCATCGGCGTTACGCAGGATGCCGAGCTTCTCGGGCGTCACCTCGCCAATGATGCGAATGGCCAGGCCAGGACCCGGGAACGGCTGGCGGTACACCATCTTCTCCGGCAGGCCCAGCGCCACGCCCAGTTCGCGCACCTCGTCCTTAAAGAAGTGGTCAAGCGGCTCGATGAGGTCAAAGTGCACGCCCTCGGGGAAGGGAATGAGGTTGTGGTGGCTCTTGATGGTGGACGCCTTGCCGCCCGTCTTGCGCGCGCCGCTCTCGATGATGTCGGGATAGATGGTGCCCTGTGCCATGAAGCGTACGCCGTGCAGCTTCTCGGCCTCCTCGAAGAACACCTTCCAGAACTCGGTGCCAATGCGACGGCGCTTCTCCTCGGGGTCGGTCACGCCCGCCAGCAGCGCGACATAGCGCTCTTCGGCGTGCACATGCACCAGCGGCACGTCAAACTGCCCGCGGAAGACCTCCTCAACTAGCTCGGGCTCGCCCTTGCGCAGCATGCCGTGATTCACAAACACGCAGGTCAGCTGGTCGCCAATGGCGCGGTGCACCAGCGCCGCCACCACGCTGGAGTCCACGCCGCCCGACAGGCCCAAAATCACGCGGTCGTCCCCCACCTGCTCGCGGATGGCGGCAACCTGCTGCTCGATGATGCCCTCCATAGTCCAGTTGGGCTCAAGTCGGCAGATGCCAAAGAGGAAGTTTTCCAGCATGCGGCGGCCATAGGCGGTGTGGCGCACCTCGGGGTGGAACTGCGTGGCGTACAAGCGCCGCTCTGCGCACTCCATCGCCGCCACGGGGCACGTGGCGGTGCGCGCGGTAACCGTAAAGCCCTCCGGTACGCGGCTCACCGAGTCTCGGTGGCTCATCCACACGGTCTGGTCACCCGGCGTGGACACTAGCAGCTCGGACGAGCCAGAGCGCACCAGCTCTGCAGGGCCGTACTCGCCCTTCTCGGCATGCGCCACCTCGCCGCCCAGCGTCACGGCCATGACCTGGTGTCCATAGCAGAAGCCTAGGACGGGCACGCCCAGCTCGAAGATGCCGGGATCCACGCGCGGCGCATCCTCCGCGTAGACGCTTGCCGGTCCGCCCGATAGGATGACGGCGGACGGCTCCATGGCCGCAAGCTCGGCCGCGGAAATGTCGCAGGGCACAAGCTCCGAATACACGTGGCAGTCGCGCACGCGTCGGGCAATGAGCTGTCCGTACTGGGCGCCAAAGTCAAGGACTGCGACAAACTGCGCGGGACGGGTCGCTTGCATGGAGGCCTCCTCAAACGTGGTAACCGTACCATCATACGGCGAAGCCGCCGCCATGCCGCGACGCGCTCCCATCTCGTAACCTCTTGCCAAAACCGATGGCCAAGACGCGCCGCAAAGCGTTTACTTCTGTGGATAACGAAAGACACGGTTGTGCCATTTGTCCTGTTGAACGACAATAAATAGGCCTGTGTACCGACCTTGCGGGCACACGGGCTCGTGCGGCATCCACCGCACTAAACCGGAGCGGCTCAAGGGCCGCATGACCAAGG
Source organism: Atopobiaceae bacterium UBA7016 (assembly GCA_002449555.1). Taxonomy (GTDB): domain Bacteria; phylum Actinomycetota; class Coriobacteriia; order Coriobacteriales; family Atopobiaceae; genus UBA1367. The sequence continues at coordinate 2,250 of DJXA01000148.1, forward strand.
GGGACTTTTGGCTGCAGCTAAGCACAGGGCCATGACGAGCGCCGAACACAGCGAGCACTCTGCGAGCGTTGCGAGCAGACACGCCGCTTCCGCCAGCAACACATCGGCTGGCCAGGTCGCTGGATCTGACGAGGCCCTTTCTCGTGAGAATGCGGTTGCGCACTACTCACGCATTCGTCGCCGCCGCACGGGCCGCGCAATTCTGAGGGGCGTCCTCATTGCCGTGCTCGTGGCGCTGATTGGGTTTGGCGCCGTGGCGTGGGCGTACATCAACAGCATCAACAAGCGTCTTACCGCAGGCGCCAACGAGGACCTGCTCACCATCCTTTCCGAGCGCGACAAGCCCAGCGACCCGTTCTATATGTTGCTTTTGGGCGTCGACAAGGGCGAGGAGCGCGTTGAGGAGGAAGGCGAGGAGTACTGGAACTACCGCGCCGACACCATCATCCTCGCGCGCATCGACCCGCAGGACGTGAAGGTCACGCTCGTTTCCATCCCGCGCGACACCTACGTGGACATGGGCTACAACGGCGAGGCGAAGATCAATTCTGCATACTCGTTTGGTGGCCCCAGCTATATGGTTGAGGTTGTTCAGCAGTTTGCGGGCGTGCCTATCTCGCACTACGCCGAGATTGACTTTGACGCGTTCGTCGCCATTGTTGACCAGATTGGCGGCATTGACGTCACGCTGCCCGTCGCCATCAGCGACCCGGAGTACACCGGCCTTTCACTTGATGCAGGCACCCACCACCTGAATGGCTGGGATGCCCTCATGCTGTGCCGCTCGCGTCATGCGTATGACGAGTACGGCGGCGGCGACTTCTACCGCGCCGCTAACCAGCGCATGGTTATCTCTGCCATTGCACGCAAGGTGCTTGCCAGCGACATCGTCACTATGTCGGGCACCATTTCGACGCTTGCCGACTATGTCACCACCGACATGGACCTCGGCTCCATCCTGAGCCTTGCCGTTCAGATGAAGGATCTGGACATCGACAAGAACTTCTACTCTGGCCAGGAGCCCACCATCTCCACCTACTACGACGACCTCTGGTATGAGATCTGCGACACTGAGGCGTGGCAAGAGATGATGCGCCGCGTCGATGCCGGCCTGCCTCCCTACTCCTCCGAGGACGAGGACTTTACGGCGGGCATCGCAGGCTCCATTAGCCAGACGGGCGAGTCGCAGTATGGCGGTGTGGTTGCCGAGCAGACCGGCCTCGATTACAGCGGCACGGTATCGGTGCTGAATGGTGCCGGCACGGACGGCTTGGCTGGCAGTTATGCCGAGACGCTTGCTGAGCGCGGCTTCTCCACCGTTGCGGACGACGCCGGCTACCTGTATGACTACACCTTCGTGGTTTATAACGGAGACGACGCCGAGGCGAAGGCTCGTGCGGTGGCTGAGGTCGTCGGCGGCAATCCTGAGGTCATTGCCAACGACGGCAGCTATCCCATTGATGCCAACGTAGTGCTGGTGCTTGGTCTGGACCACGCATAGTAGGGGCGAAGGTCAATAGCAATCCTGTAAGAGGGGCCGCAACGATGTTGCGACCCCTCTTTTTGATGCTTTGAGGACACCTAACGCCTCTGCTAGAAGTCGAACCTGCAATTTGTACCACGTTTTTTCGGTTTATGTAATACTATTTTTGGTATACCCCGTTTTAGGCGGTACGACCACTTTTGATACACCCATCTACCTGCGGTTTTGCATATCAAAAAGTACGCTAATCAGCAATACGAAAAATGACCTTACATAAACCGTAAAAACGTGGTACAAATTGGCTTTACGACCTAAAAAAGGCGACCCTACGAGGAATCCCACCTCGTAGGGCCGCCTTCACGCTCATGTTAAAACGGCTTCTTAAGCCAGGTGCCCCTTGGCAGTAATGACATCGATGACGCTGTCCACGTACTTCTCGCAGATCTCGTCGGTACCCGCCTCAACCATGACGCGGATGACCGGCTCGGTGCCAGACTCGCGAACCAGAATGCGGCCTTCATCGCCCAGTTCCTCGGCCACCTTGGCCACGGCAGCCTGAACGTCGGGATCGTTCTGGGCCTCGGGCTTGCTCTTCACGCGCACGTTCTTAAGAACCTGCGGATAGAACACCACCGGAGCTGCCAGCTCGCTCATGGGCTTGCCCTTGGCAATCATGACTTCCATGAGCTTCAGGCTAGTAAGGATGCCGTCGCCCGTGGTCTCGTACTTGGAGAAGATGATGTGGCCCGACTGCTCGCCGCCGATGCAGTTTCCGGTCTCGGCCATGTTCTCCCACACGTACTTGTCGCCCACGGCGGTCTTGTCGTACTCGATGCCCACCAGGTCGAGCGCCTTGTACAGGCCAAAGTTGCTCATGACGGTGGTAACGACCTTGTTGTTGATGAGCTTGCCACGCTCCTTCATGTACAGGCCGTAGATGTACAGCACGTGGTCGCCCGTGACGACGTTGCCCTGCTCGTCAACGCAGATGCAGCGGTCGGCATCGCCATCGTAGGCAAAGCCGATGTCCAGGCCGTTGTCCACCACAAACTTCTGCAGGTGCTCGATGTGCGTAGAGCCGCAGTCGGTGTTGATGTTAAGGCCGTTCGGCTCGTCGCTCATCACGTAGGTCTTTGCGCCCAGCGCGTCAAATACGTGCTTGGCAATCTGCCAGGCAGAGCCGTTGGCAACGTCCAGGCCCACCTTGATGCCCTTGAAGCTGAACTTGTTCATCGAGATGAGGTGGCCGATGTAGCGGTTGCGGCCCGCGACGAAGTCGACGGTGCGGCCAATCTCGGCGCGCTCGGCAACGGGAATCTCGACCTTGCCGTCGATGAAGTCCTCGACCAGAAGGATGGTCTCCTCGTCCATCTTCTCGCCGTTGCCGTTCAGCAGCTTGATGCCGTT
>DJXA01000148.1:5243-6325 GCA_002449555.1 Atopobiaceae bacterium UBA7016
TTGTGCGAGGCGGAGATCATGATGCCGCAGTCGAAGTCATCCCTGCTGCAGATGTAGGACACCGACGGGGTGGTGGTCACGTGCATGATGTAGGCGTCGGCGCCGCTGGCCATCAGACCGGTGCACAGCGCGTACTCGAACATGTAGGAAGACCTGCGGGTGTCCTTGCCAATGACGATCTTGGCCTTCTTGCCCTGACGGGCGCCGTAGTACCAGCCAAGGAAACGACCAATCTTGATGGCGTGCTCGTAGGTCAGGTCCTTGTTTGCCTCACCACGAAAGCCATCGGTTCCGAAATACTTTCCCATGCGTCACGTCCCTATTCCTCGTGCTTGTGCACGATCTCGCCGCTGTTCTTGAAGATGCAGTGCTCGGGCACGACGCCGCGCACGCACGACGTGGGGTACACGTTGCTCCAGCGGCCGATGACGGTGCCGGGGTTGAGGACGGCGTTGCAGCCAACCTCGACGTGATCGCCCAGCATGGCGCCAAACTTCTTCACGCCCGTCTCGATCTGCTCGGTGCCGTTGTGGACGACGACGAGCTGCTTGTCGGCCTTCACGTTGGACGTGATGCTGCCCGCGCCCATGTGGCTGTAGTAGCCCAGGATGGAGTCGCCCACGTAGTTGTAGTGCGGAGTCTGAACGTGGTCAAACAGAATCACGTTCTTGAGCTCCACGGAGTTGCCCACCACGCAGTTTGCGCCAACCAGCGCAGAGCCGCGCACGAAGGCACCGTGGCGCACCTCGGTCTCGGGGCCGATGATGCACGGCGCGCCGAGGTAGGCCGACGGAAAGACCGTCGCGGTCTTGTGCACCCACACCTGCGGCTGCACTTCCTCGTAGTCGTCGCCCAGCGTGGGGCCAAGCTCGAGGATGAGGTCCTTGATGCCCTTGAGGGCCTCCCAAGGATAGGTGAACTGCATGAGGTATTGCCCCGCCAGCGTGTGGTCGAGGTCATAAAGGTCAGTTATGGTGTACATCGTTAGAGCCTCTGGTCCTTCTCGATATCGAGGAAGTACTTGTAGGTGTCAACGGTCAGCTCGCCGCAGGCGGCCTCGTCGCAGGCGATGATGGCGCCGT
>DJXA01000148.1:6385-6804 GCA_002449555.1 Atopobiaceae bacterium UBA7016
TCGCAGGCGATGATGGCGCCGTTGTGCATCTGCAGAGCAGAGCAGGTCCACTTGTGGCTGACGCCGCCCTCAACGGTGTGGGCGAGCGCGCGGGCCTTGTTGTGGCCGTTGATGAGGATGAGGACTTCCTTGGAGTCGGTGACGGTGCCGACGCCCACGGACAGCGCGTACGCGGGGACCTTCTCTGGGTCGTTGCCAAAGAAGCGCGAGTTGACGATACGGGTGTCGGTGGTCAGAGCACGCAGACCCGTGCGAGAGGCGAGCGAGGTGAAGGGCTCGTTGAAGGCAATGTGGCCGTCAACGCCGATGCCGCCCATGAAGAGGTCGATGCCGCCGTAAGAGGCGATCTTCTCCTCGTAGGCCGCGCACTCGGCCTCGGGATCCTCGGCCATGCCGTTGAGGATGTTGATGTTCTCGGG
>DJXA01000240.1 GCA_002449555.1 Atopobiaceae bacterium UBA7016
CGGCCTCGGCCTCGAGGCACGCCACCTCGACGCTCGCGGCGCCCAGGCGCACGGCGGTGCGAGCACAGTCGTAGGCAACGTTGCCGCCGCCCAGAACCACCACGCGGCCGCCCTCGACGGGCTGCGGGTTGCCCTCGCGGGCGGCCTTCAGGAAGTCGGTGTTGACGTACACGTTCTGCAGGTCGTGACCCTTCATGGGAAGCACGTTGCCCTTGAAGGTGCCCACGGTGACCAGCACGGCGTCATAGCCCTGGGTGAGCAGCGCCTTGACGTCCTTCACGCGGGTGTTGCACTTCAGCTCGATACGCGGCTCGGCGTCGTCGGCCTGGCTGATCTCGAGGATGGTTGCCACCTCGCGGTCGACAATCTCATCCGGCAGGCGGTACGCGGGGATGCCGTAGCGCATCTGGCCGCCGACCTTGGCGTTGGCCTCGAAGACGTCAACCTTGTGGCCCTTCTCGGCCAGGAACAGCGCTGCGGTGAGGCCACCAGGGCCAGCACCGACGATGGCGACCTTCTTACCGGTGAGCGGCTCGTGGCGCACGCGGCTCTTCCACTCGCCCGTGTCACGCACCGCGGCGGCACGCTTCAGACGGCAGATGGAGAGGGGCTCCTGCAGGTAGTTGCGCTTGCATTCGCCCTGGCAGTTGTGGGTGCAGATGTTGCCGAGCGTCTCGGGGAACGGCACCTTCTCGCGCACGACAGCCGTGGCCTTCTCCCACTCGCCAGCCTTGACGTAACGCAGGTAGCGCGGGATGTCGATGTGCGCGGGGCAGCCGCTGCGGCACGGGACGATGTTGTCCTCGCGGCTGCGACCTTCCTTGGCCAGGCCCACCATGTCGACGATGGAGCCCGTGGGGCACACCTCGATGCAGGCACCGCAGAAACGGCAGCCGGCCTCTTGCAGGGAGTTGCCGTTGATGGCAACGCGCATGGAGCCGTCAGGCGCGCGATGGAAGCCGATTGCGCCCACGCCGCGAAGCTCCTCGCAGGCACGCACGCAGCGGCCGCAGCGGATGCAGCGGGTGAAGCCGTGGGTGATCAGCGGGTTGGAGTCGTCCGTGGGGACGGTGCGACCCTTGCAGCGCCAGCGCTGCGGAGAAACGCCCATGTACTGGTACATAGACTGAAGCTCGCACACGCCGTACTTGGGGCAGCCGGTGCAGTCGGCCGGGTGCGTGGCCAGGATGAGCTCCATAGCCAGACGGCGCACCTTGTCGGCGGCGTCGCCCTTGGTGTTAACGACCATGCCGTCCTCGGCCTTGGTCATACAGGCGCGGACGGGCTCGTCCTGCCCCTCCACCTCGACCATGCAGAGACCACATCCCCCGATGGGCTCCAGGTCAGGGTGGCCGCACAGATGCGGTACGAAGATGCCAGCGTCGAGCGCGGCGTTCAGAACGGACTGACCCTCGAGCGCCTCGACGACCTGACCATCAATCGTCAGCTTCATGTGCTCCCTCTCCTTTCTTTCTACCTCACGTACCTTGGTGTCCTCTGCAGCGTGCCACGTAGGACACCATGAAACGCGTAAAAGCGGGACCCTCGAAAGAGGGCCCCGCGCGTTACGCGTCACTCAGTCAGAACTAGTCCCAATCGCCGTCGCCGTCGTCCCAGTCCTCATCGCCGCCGTCACCAAAGGCGAGCTCAGCCGCGTTTTCGCCGGCGATACGGCCGGAGTTGAGGCAGAAGCCCATGGTGTTGCCAGGGATGCAGAAGTTGTAGGAGTCACCGTAGATGGTGCAGGCGTCGGTGCCGACGCAGTACAGGCCGGGGATCTTCTCGTAGTCGTCGGTCATGACCTCGAGCCTGTGGTTGACGAGCACGCCGCCCAGGGTGCCATAAGCGCCCATGAACTGCTTGCAGCCGTAGAAGGGGCCCTCCTCCAAAGGAATCATGAACTGGCGGTCCTTCTCGAACAGGGCGTCATAGCCCTCGGCGCACATCTCGTTGTACTCCTCGACAGCGGCCAGGAAGCCCTCGACGTTGATGCCGAGCTTCTCGGCGAGTTCCTCAAGGGTGTCGGCCTGGGCGATGTAGGGGTTGCCCTCGTCGTCCTTGTAGGTATCGAGGTCGGCGTTCCACTGAGCCTCGAAGCCCTCGTAGAGGTCATGCGGGTGGACGTGGGAGACGATGTCCGGACCATACTTCTTCCAACGCTTGAGCATGTTGGCGTCGAAGATGGCGTAGCCGACCTTGCCGGGCAGGTGGTTGATGGCGTTGCCGACAAAGGTGGTGTTGAAGACCTCGTCCTCGGGCATGAAGCGCTCGCCCAGACGGTTGCACCAGTAGCAGGGCTGACGGAAGGCGCCCTCAACGTAGAAGTGGTTCATGTTGTCGGGCAGCTGGTACATGAGCTCCATGGTGACGGGGGTGTGGCCCGCGCCGGCCTTGTGGCACATGTTGAAGCCGTCGCCGTCCATGCCGGGGATAGCGAAGGAGAAGAGGTTCTTGCCCCAGTCCAGGCCGATCTTGTCGTGGATCATCTGGACGTTGTGGCCGAAGCCGCCGGTAGCGACGATGGCGGCCTTGCAGGAGATCTCGATCTCCTCGCCGGACTTGTCAACGGCGGTGACGCCGCAGATGGCGCCATCCTCGTCCTGGATCAGGCCGGTGCCGGGGGTCTCGAGCATGAACTCGACGCCGAGGTCCTGGGCGCGCTCGGTCATGCGCTTGGTCATCGTGGTGGCAGCGCGCGGGCCAGGCTCAGAGCCGTCCTCGGGCTGGACGACGTGCCAGGTGTACTCGCCGTCGGCGTAGGCCTTGGTGCGCTCGCCGGCGCGGAAGGCGGGACGGACGGAGTTGAAGACAACGCCCATGTCCATCAGCCACTGGATGGTGTCGCCGGACTTGTCGTAGTAAGCCTTGACGAGCTTGGCGTCGACCTGGTAGTGCGTATAGAACATGTGACGACGGAACAGCTCGCCCGGGGTCAGGGTGATGCCGCTCATCTTCTGGACGGGAGAGCCAGCCGCGCAGGGGCCCATGCCCATGTTGGCGGCGCCACCGGTGTTGGATGCCTTCTCCAGGCAGATAACGCTCGCGCCGTTCTCGGCCGCGGAGATGGCCGCGGCGAGGCCGGACAGACCAGCTGCGATGACGACGACATCACACTCAAGCTGCTTTGCCATACGATCCTCCTTGTTCTTGCTTTCTTTACCTTACAAGCCGCCTGCGCGCAGACGGCTCAATTACCTAAGCTATACATTCTCACGCGGCGTCGCGCGTGGCTATGTGTGCCCGCCCGACGCTGCTCGAGGTAACTCGGAGCGCCCCCTGTACGTTTGCACAGGGGGCGCAAAAGGGGGCTTACTGACGGGTGCCGAGGTCCTGGAACTTGGCGTAACGGTCGTCATCGGCGGGCTTGGTCGGGCTCAGGAACTCCTTGTAGCCGGCCACGCGAGCCTTGTACTCGGGCGTCTTCTGGAGCTCGGCCAGGATGCCCTCGTTCTTGCCGATGTCCTCGCCGTGGATCTGCTTGCCGCCCATGGTGTCGTGAGCACGCTCGCGACCCTGCTCGTCGTACATGCCGGGGAACGCGGGGGCGCCGTCCTTGTCGTAGATGACGTTGCCGTCCTCGTCGGTGAGGTCATGCTCGGCATAGGTGACCTGCACGTTGCCGTTGATGTCGAGCGAGATCTTGCCCTGCAGGCCGCACACGGCGCACACGGCGCGGTTCTCGCCGGGATACAGGTAGAAGTCGTTGCAGTTGCAGTGCGGGCAGACGCCCTTCTCGCCCTTGTACTCGGCGTGCTCGGGATCCTTGGCGGCCTCGGCGAGGTTGATGCCGATCTGGTGGGCGCGGGCCACGACCTCGTCCTTCATGAGGGCGGTCTTGGACCAGGCGATCCACTCGTTGTCGATGACCTTCCAGGCGGGGGTCATGGACTGGATGGCGTGGTCAGACTGGATGTGGGTGCCCCAGTCAGAGCCACCGATGCCGATGTAGGACACGGGGATGCCGGTGTGGAAGACGCACTCGGGCGGAATGGTGCCCTTGCCGCCCTTCTCGATGATTTCCTTGGCGATCTGCATGCCGATGAAGTTGTTGCCGGTGTCCATACGGGGTCCGAAGCGGTCCATGATGGTGTGGAACAGGCCCGAAGCGCCGGTCTCGAAGATCGGGTCGACCATGATGATGCCGTCAGAGGTGAACATCTTCCAGGCGAGCCAGTCGAAGTCGTCCTTGTGGATGCACATGTTGCCGCGGCCGCTCATGAGCGCCTTGACGCAGGCGATGCAGCCGGTGCAGTGCTTGATGTCGAGGTCCTGGGCGCGAATGAACTCAACCTCGCAGCCAGCCTCCTGGGCGCCCTTCAGCACCTCTTTGCAGATGGAGTCGTTGTTGCCATTTCTGGTGCCAAACGAAATGCCGAGAATCTTGGTCATGGTATCCCCTCTCCAAAACGTACAGGTGACCAAACTAACAATCAGAGTTTATGTATGAGAACACTGTGCAATCGTTTGAAACGGCATAAGCGGCACGTGCATAGATGCACTGTGCACTGTTACAAATGTCTAACTGGTGCGCTCGTTTGCCAGCGTTACGGGCGATGCGACTGCTTGATGGCGTAGCGCCAGCTCTCGGGCATCTGGTCGGTGTCGAAGAGGACGTTGCCGCCCAGGCCGTCGAGCACGCGCGTGGAGAAGGCCACGGCGAGGCGGTCGGAGCCGCGCTTGAGGTCGAGGTAGAAGAGCTCGTGGATCTTGTTCACGCGGTAGAAGTAGGTGTTGCGGTGCACGTTAAGGGCCTTGGCGGCCTCGGACGGGCTTCCGGGGAACTCGACGGTGCGGCACGCGGTCTCGAGGTATGAGGTGTCGTGGTCGCGGTCGTAGACGCTCATGGCCACCACGCGCTTGTCGAGCATCATGTCTACCTGCGCGAACGACTTGACGAGCGACGGTAGGACGTCGTAGCGGTGCTGCCAGAAGAAGATGATGCGCGACGTGTCCTCCAGGTCAGCCGTGCGAAGAGCAATAACCTGCTGGTAGCGGGGCTGAGCGAGGCTCAGCTGCTCGAAGGGTTCGCACACGTAGGCGCGAAGGCCGTTACGCTCGAGCGTGGCCAGAAACTCCTTGCGCTGGCCGATGACGCGCTCGGCGCGGCCGTAGGCGTCCCAGCCCACCGTGACGCGCGAACCGATGGCCACCATCACCACAAGGTGCCCGTCGCGGATGGTCCAAAGGGAATCCCTGAAGGCGTTAGTGACGCGCGAGGCAATGCGCTGCAGGTGAGAGCGGGGAATCTCGCGCTCCCCCACCAGCTCGAGCACCACATAGGTGTCATCGAGCGGCATGGAGCTGAGGGCTAGTTGCGCGCGCAAGGTCTTCTCGTTGGCGAAGGCGTTTCCGAGGATGTCGTCCAAAACGGATGAGCCCGAGCCAGCGCGCTTGCCGGCTAGGCCGAGCTTGTCGATGAGGATGCCCGCCAAGGCGCCGGCGAAGTCAACCAACTCGAGGTCATGGTCGCCCATAATGCGGTCCTGCTCAAGTAGGTCGAAGCGGCCCATCTCCATGTGGTGGTAGCTGATAACCGAGGTGACCCAGCGCTGGCCGAAGCGCTTGTTCTCGCTGATGATGGAGTGGCCGGCGTGGCGGACGTCGTCAAGGATGCCGTCCGCCTCCATGGCGGCGTTGACCTCCTCGGATATGTAGCCCTGGTTGATCTCTTCCAGCACGTCGGCGCGCTCTT
>DJXA01000212.1 GCA_002449555.1 Atopobiaceae bacterium UBA7016
CGCTTCTGGATGGTCTCGGGCTTGTCGTCGTCGCGCTGATACATCTCGCCACCGCAGCGCGGGCAAACGGCCACGGTCGGGCCAGCGGTATAGCCGCAGGCACGGCAGGTGCGACGGGAACTCAGACGGTTGACGATAACGTCAAAGGCAACATCAACGAGCAGGGCACCGTCAAGGGCAACGCCCATCTCGGCGAGCTCGGCGTCGAGAACGGTAGCCTGGGCGGTGTTGCGCGGGAAGCCGTCAAGAATGAAGCCGATCTTGGCGTCATCCTCGGCAAGCCGCTCCTTGACGAGGCCAATGACCAGGTCATCAGGGACAAGCTTGCCGGCGTCCATGTACTCCTTGGCCTTGATGCCAAGCTCGCTCTGGGCCTTGACGGCAGCGCGGAGCAGATCACCGGTGGAGATGTGGGCCACGCCGAAATCCTCGACGAGCTTCTGGGCCTGCGTGCCCTTGCCAGCACCCGGAGCACCAAGCAGAACGATCTTCATGATGGTCGCCTTTCTCACGTGTTGTTACAAACATACGGACAGATTCCAGTCTACTCGCTTGGCGCCACGGTTGGTCCACGTTCGGGAAAAACACCACCCGAGCGGCATGAGTTGCCGGTGCGTCCCGGAGGTTACCCCCTAGGCGCACTGCCACCCCGTTGCAAATGTTGACAGAAGACGACCCTCTCATGTCTACATTCGCAATGGGGTGGGAGCGAAGCGCAACAGAAAAGGGCGCCCCGAAGGACGCCCTCTTTACTTGCTGCGTTGATGCACGAACGATTACTTGAAGAAGCCCTCGTAGTTGTGCATCTTGAGCTGGGACTCCAGCGATGCGATGGTGTCCATTGCCGTACCGACCATGATCAGGATCGACGTACCGCCAAACGCCTGGATGAGCGAGTTGGAGGTGAAGTAGAAGATGATCGACGGAATCACCGCGAGAGCGGCCATGAAGATGGCGCCCGGAAGGGTGATGTGGTCGAGCACGGACTTGATGTAAGCCGCGGTGGCGGAGCCCGGACGGACGCCCGGAATGAAGCCGCCGGCCTTACGGAGCTGATCGGCCGTCTCCTCGGGGTTGAACACCATGGAGGTGTAGAAGTACGCGAAGAAGACGATCAGGAAGACGGACAGAATCCAGTTGATCCAACCCGTCGAAATGGCGTTGGCGAAATTCTGGATCCAGCGCACGTTGGGGAAGAACACGGACAGCTGCGCGGGGAGATACAGGATCGCCGACGCGAAGATGATGGGCACAACGCCCGCCGTGTTGACCTTGATCGGCAGGTAGGTAGACTGGCCGCCCATCATCCTGCGGCCGATAACGCGCTTGGCGTACTGCACCGGAATGCGGCGCTGACCACGCTCGATATACACGATGAGCGGGATGATGGCGAGGATGACCACAAGCGTGATCGCCGTCAGAATCATGCCCCTACTGGAGGTGCGCATCGAGGAGATGAGCGCCGTCGGCAGACCGGCCATGATGTTGGTGAAGATGATCAGCGACATGCCGTTGCCGATGCCACGCTGCGTCATGACCTCGCCGAGCCACATGATGATCATCGCGCCAACCAGCATGGTGACCACGATGATGATGTACTGCAGCACGGTGGGCACCGGCGACTGAGAGAAGTCGATGCCGTAGCTGAGGAACAGGAACAGGTAGCCGATGGCGTTGATCAGCGCGAGCACCACCGTGAGATAACGCGTGTACTGCGTGATCTTGCGCTGGCCGGCCTCGCCCTCCTTGGCAAGCTCGCCAAGGGAGGGGATGACCGTCTGCATCATCTGAACGATGATCTGCGAGGTGATGTAAGGCATGATGCCAAGGCTGAACACCGAGATGCGCGAAAGCGCGCCGCCCGAGAAGAGGTTCAGCACGGCAAGCGCACCGCTACCAGCCGCCGCGTTGTTGTATGCCTCGAGCATGGCCCTGAAGGGCACGCCCGGAACCGGCAGATACGCACCGAAGCGGTAGAGAAGAAGAATAGCCGCCGTGAAGAGGATCTTCTTCCTCAGCTCAGGAATGCGGAACGCGTTTGCGATTCCCTTTAGCACGCCTGCTCGACCTTTCCTCCGGCCGCCTCGATCTTAGCCTGTGCAGAGGCGGAGACCTTGTCCACCTTGACCGTGAGCTTCTTGGTGAGCTCGCCGTCGCCGAGGACCTTAACAGGGATGTACTCGTGCTTGATGACGCCCTTGGCAACCAGAGCCTCGGCATCGACGGTGTCGCCGTCCTCGAAGAGGCCCTCGAGGCGGGCAACGTTCACGGGAGCGTACTCGACGCGGCCGTGGTTGATGAAGCCGGGAAGCTTAGGCAGGCGCATGGCGAGCGGCTGCTGGCCACCCTCGAAGCCCTTGCCCTTGCCGCCGCCGGAACGGGAAAGCTGGCCGTTCATGCCGCGGCCGGCGAAGGTGCCGTTGCCAGAGGAGTTGCCGCGGCCGATGCGCTTGCGGTTCTTGGTGGAACCAGCCGCGGGGCGGAGATCGTTGAGCTGCATAATTGGTAACTCCTAGTTCTCTTCAACCTCAACAAGGTGCTTGACCTTGAAGATCATTCCACGAATGCTCGGGTTGTCGGGCTGCTCCACGGTGTCACCGATCTTGCGGAGACCCAGGGCGCGGCAGGTGAGCGTCTGGTCCTTCTTGACAGAAGCGACGGCGCTGCGCACGAGCTTAATCTTGAGCTTATCAGCCATGGTTTAGGCCTCCTTACCAGCAAACATCTCCTTGACGGTGAGGCCACGGCGCTCGGCAGCCTCAGCGGGGCTGGAGAGCTGCTGCAGGCCGTCGGCGGCCGCCTTGATGATGTTGAGTGCGTTGTTGGTGCCCAGCGACTTGGAGAGCACGTTGGTGATGCCGGCCAGCTCGAAGAGCGGACGGACAGGGCCGCCGGCGATGACGCCGGTACCCTCGAAAGCGGGCTTAATCAGCACGCGGCCGGAGCCGTAGTGGCCCTCGACGTCGTGCGGAATGGAGCCCTGCTCGGTGATGGGCACGTGGAACATGTTCTTCTTGGCGTCGTCGACACCCTTCTGGATGGCCAGGGGCACCTCGGCGGACTTGCCCATGCCGATGCCCACGTTGCCCTTGCCGTCACCCACGACCACGAGGGCGAGCAGGGACATACGACGGCCACCCTTGACGGTCTTGGACACGCGGTGGATATAGACGACGCGCTCCTGGAGGTCGGTCTCCTCCCGGCGCTGCTGCTTGCGATCACGAGGCATTGAAACCCCTCCTTAGAACTTGAGGCCCGCGTTGCGGGCGCCGTCTGCCAGAGCCTTGACGCGGCCATGATAGATGCGGCCGCCACGGTCGAAGGTGACCTCAGTCACGCCGGCCTCGATGGCACGCTTGCCGAT
>DJXA01000208.1:0-9489 GCA_002449555.1 Atopobiaceae bacterium UBA7016
GCGAGGCGCAACCTGGAGATGCTGGACGCGCTGGGGGGTGACCCGCTGTGAGCGCGCCGATCGTGGAGGCGACCCCGCACCAGCGGGTCCGCAACAACCTGGAGGAGCTGGGGCTCGACCGCATGGCGGCCACCGTCGGCGAGCACATGTCGCTCGTCGCCTCGGGGGCCAAGACCTTCCCGGAGTCGATGCTGGAGATGACCGACGCGCAGCTGGCCGCCGTGAGGGAGCGCGACCTGTGGAGGAGGGTGGAGAAGGCCAACTTCCCCTACGTGAAGACGCTCGCCGACTTCGACTTCTCCTTCCAGCCGTCGATCCCGAGGGGCGTCGTGGAGGACCTCGCCGGCCTCGGCTGGCTCGACCGCAGGGAGAACGTCGTGCTGGTGGGCAGCCCGGGCGTGGGCAAGACCCACATAGCGGTGGCGCTCGGCGTCGAGGCGGTGCGCGCCCGCAAGCTCACCTACTTCGCCGACTGCCAGAGGCTCGTCTCGGACCTGAAGCGGGCCTCGGAGAAGGGGGCGCTCGAGAGGCGGATGCGCTTCTACGCCCACCTCTCGCTGCTGATACTCGACGAGGTGGGCTACCTCGAGGTGGACAAGGAGGGCGCCGACCTCGTGTTCCAGCTGGTGAGCCGGCGCTACGAGAGGAGGTCGACGATAGTCACCACCAACGTCGGCATCGGCGCGTGGGCGAAGGTCTTCGGCGACCCGGTGACGGCCTCGGCCATCGCGGACAGGCTCTGCCACCACTGCACGGTCATACGGATAACGGGCAGGTCCTACAGGACCAAGGACCTGCCGCCGGAGAGGGGCGAGGGCGCCCTGGAGGGGAGGCAATGATGGACGCTGGGGCGCTGAGGAGGTCCCTGGAGGGGCTCAGGGGCGACGCGGTGCTGTCGGTGCGCATGTCGGTCAGGCTGCCGGACGGGCGGACGGTCGCGGCGGAGGGGCCCGTCGCCGGCCTGGAGGTCACGGAGAACCCGGCGCTGGCGATGCAGTGGGTCACGCTGCGGTCGTCATCGGACTTGGCGGGCGACGCGTGCGCGCTGCTGGACCTGGGGATGATCTCCGAGGACGAGTGGGAGGTGGACATGATGGGCTGAGAGGGCGGGCACCGGAATCGGCGGCGGGGGCGTTGGCGCGACTGGCTAAACAACGTTGGTTCAGGTGGCTGTGACAGTATGGTCAAATCGGCACTTTGGTGATTGACACTAACACGCCCTCTCTATCGCGCGCAGCGCCCTCCTGCGCCCCGCCGCGTCCATCCGGTCGATCGCCTCGACGAGGGCGGGCGGCATGTCCCGCCTGATGGTCGACTCGCCGAAGGCCCGCGGCCTCGCGACGAGCGCCGGCACGAGCGAGAGCGGGTTGCGCACCACCTCGCCCGGGGACCACGACCTGGGGAGCTCCGCCACGCGGCGGCCCCGGTCGGCGAGGATCTCGACGCTCGACGCCCTCACCCCGGCGAGCAGCCACCTGTCGTGCCAGGCCGGGCCGGCGCAGTAGCTGGACCCGCACACCTCGACGTAGCCGCGCGGGTCGGAGCGGACCCGCTCCCACCTGACGGCGTCGAAGGGCGCGGCGGGCAGCGCCAGCATCGCGGCGAGGTCCTCGCGCGCCGCCTCGGCCACGGGCCTGCCGTCGCGCGCCAGCGAGGAGGCGTTCAGGCGGTCGCAGCCGTCGCGCAGCAGGGCGCTCAGCTCGGCGAGCGAGCCGACCCTGGGCTCCGGGACGAGGAGGTTGCGCCTGAGGAACCCGACGGCGTTCTCCACCGAGCCCTTCTCGTTGCCCGAGTAGGGGTTGCAGTAGCGGCTGGAGACGCGGAAGTGGGCCCTGAACAGGCCGAAGAGCTCGGACTCCGTCACCTTGCCCCGCGACATGCGCCCGGCGCCGGTCGCGTTGTCGAGGACGAGCGTGTGCGGCGCGCGGCCCATCCAGGCGAACACGGAGGCGAGCCCGTCGCAGAGGCACTCGGAGCGCTCCGACATCGTCGCCACGCAGTACCTCGCGTTCGAGTGGGGCAGCGTGACGACCAGCAGCTTCAGGTCGGTCGGGACCCCCGCCAGCACGGCGCGGAAGTTGCCGAAGTCCGCCTGGGCCGTGCCGGGCGCCCACTCCAGCTCGAGGTAGCCGTCCCCGCCGCGGGCGTGCTCCCGCCTCCACGCGGCGACGTGGCGGCGCACGCTCGAGTAGGACCCCCCGTAGCCGCGCTCGGCGACGAGCCGGTCGTATATCCTCCTGGCGGTGTGGCGCTGCTTCCTCGGGGCGCCGAGGTCGGCCTCGAGCACGGAGTCGATCCACGCCGCGTGGGCGTCGGTCGCGGGGTGCGGCCGCTCCTGGGGGAGCGGCGCCGCGGGCGACATGTCCTCGGCGTCCGCGTACTTCGCGACGGTGTTGCGGCTCAGGCCGAGCCTGCGCGCTATCTCGGAGCGCGGCACGCCCGCCGCGTCCATCTCTCGTATATCCTGTCTTGTGTCAAGGGGCACGGTCATCCTCACTCTCCTCCTCCCGGCGCCGCTCGCCAAAGCCAATGCGCCAAGGAGGAACATACGACGGGGCCGTGCCCCTTGCGGGGCACGGCCCTCGAACTGACCAAACTGCTCAAATCCTGGTGACCACGGTGCGCACTTCGCGGTGACCATCAAGGGCAGTTTCTAGTGAACATCAACAGTACGAGCCGACGATGGCCGACGAGGAGTTCTTTGGGTCCGAGGTGACGCACGACTTGGAGGGGTTCAAGCGGCGTGCGGACGTGATCGTGGCCAACCGCTGGAGTGACGAGCTATCTGATGTGGGGGAGAAGGTCTACACGCGAGACCTGTTCAGGCGGGACTAGCTACCTGCCCATTCGGACGTTTGATGGCGAGGTTTGGTCCGAATGAGCTGCAGATGGATGCGTTCTGCGTGGTGAGCGACAGCGGCACGCTGCCCGAGGAGTCGAGCTTCTACCTGAGCGTCGGGCGGCCGATCCCGGCGGTGTGCATCCGCACGAGCACCGAGCGCCCCGAGGCTCTGGACAAGGGGTGCTCCGTGCTGTCCGGGATCGACGGGGTCGGCCTGCTGCAGTCGGTGGGCCTGGCCGTCGAGATGGTGCGCAACGGCGACCTGGGCGTGCCCGTGCCTGACTACGTGGACGAGAACGTGAGCGACAAGGTCGTGCGGATCGTGCAGAGCTACGTCGGCGTGGTGAACAAGATGGTGTGGCGCAAGGGGTAGGGGAGCCTCTGACCCATTGCGAATGTTGACAAAAGCTGCCCCAACGTCAACAACAGGTGGAGCTGCCGTCTGACCCCTCCGGTGCGGATGGAGCCCAACGGACGTTTGGAGCCCAAGTTTCGACCCATCCAGCTCCATCCGAGCTCAACAAGACGTTCCAGCCCCCGCTAACGATTCATTCAGCACCATCCGCGCTCAACAGGGCGTTCGAACCCTCAGTTTCGACTGATTGAGCTCCGCCCGTGCCCGATGAGCAGCTGCTGCGAGACAACCTTGCGGCGATTCGGCACTTTGAGGGTGCCGTCGGGGAGTGGGGCGAGGAGCTTACGGATTGCGCGCCGGTGAAGGTCGCGGGGTTGTATTCGGCGCTGTGCACGCGGACGCTGGTGTTTGGCGAGCGTGCGGTGTGGCGGACGTATCTGGGCGAGGCTCGGCGGTTTGTGAGCGAGAACCGCGGCGCGTTGCTGAGGGCTGTGCTGAAAGGGTGGCTGGGTCCGCGCGCGGTGTGCGGGTGGTTGCGAAGGCGTGGGTGCCGCAGGTGTGGCTTGCGGCGCGTGGCGTGCGCGGCCTCTGCCGAATGTGACAACACGCGCCACTTGCCGTCCCATCACGCTGTGACCAGCTATCGCTGCTCGTGTTTCGTGGCTGGCTCCGACAAGGACATCAGGCTCAACGGCAAGTATAACTTGGTGATGGTCAAGACCTGCCTTAAGCGGGACGCGGACAGTCGGCTGTAGGATACACTCGTTTATGAATCGAAAGTGGATTGCACTGTGAGGTGAAGCTGCTTGGCTACGAAACGTCTAGTCAGCATTCATGTGAAAGACGTAAAAGGCATCCGCGATACCTCGATAAGCTGCGAGGTCTATCCAAATAAGCCGAACTTCCTCGTTGCGCCAAACGGTTCGGGGAAGACATCGCTAGCTACGGCGTTTGCATCCCTCAATCAGAAGAGGCTGAATCTTCAGGAAAGGGATTATCCCAAGAACAGGTCCATGATCTCACCTCTGCTTGAGGTGCAGTTCGAGGCGGAGGACCCTCTTGTTGCCGATGCCGAGAAGAATGAGATCGGTAAATGTGCTGATACATATGTCATAAACAGTGGGCTCTATGCAAAGGCATCGTCTCGTGCCTTCGGAAGCGTGCGAACGGCGCAGGGGAGTCTTCGGGTGCCAACCGTGGTCCTACGGAGCAGCATTCCGGAAAAGCCAAGTATTGTCTACGCTGCTACTGACGCTCGGAAACGATTCCCTATCTCACTTAAGCGCCACGTCAGCAACCTGCGTAAACTTGGTGTATTTGACAATCTAGCATTTCTTAAGAAAGTGGATGCATGCGTCCGTTGCCATCAAAGGGGTTCCCGTCAAGGACGTATTGACAGCTTCGTCCGATGGGCTGAGGGGGCAGTGGCGGCGAGGGAAGACCTGTCATCGCCAGGGGTTGCCGCTGAAGCGAGGGCGATGAAAGAACCAATACTGGGGATTGCAGACGTTATCGAGGAGTATTACCCGTGTGAAACCACGGTCTCCCTTTACCTGAATGCCATTCAGGTATTCGAGCTATACGAGGGCCAGCGTGATGCGATCAGGGGAACAATCGCCTGGTTAGAATACGAGGCCATGCGAAGGGATGTCAACGAGCTTCTAGCCGGGGTCAACACATCAGGGAGCGAGCTTAAGGCCGTGGTCCAGAAAGGCTCCCTTGTGGTTGAGTTCCCCGACAGGTCAAGGGTCTCCAACGGCGAGCTCGACATACTCAGGTTTGTATCGTGCTTGTTCAAGGCGCGGGCTTCCCTGAAGAAGGACCGCTCCATCCTCATAATTGATGAGGTGTTCGATTACCTTGACGAGGCGAACTTGCTGGTAGCGCAGCATTTCCTGCTCAAGATGATGCAGGATTACAAGGAGTCGGGGAAGTCCCTGTACGCCATTATCCTGACGCACCTCGATCCATCGCTCATGGCGAGCTATCGCTTCAAAACGAAGCATGTGTCGTACTTCCCGATCGTGGAGTATGGGACGGCATGTGGCTGGATGAGGGCTCTTTTGGTGGACAGGGACCGATGCAAGAAGGCAGAAAAAGACATCTACGAAGATGTAAGCACGAGATACCTTCACTACTCCGAAGAGGATGCTCGCAACGAAGCGGTCGAGGCGTATCTGGCTGGAAAGGATGTTCCAGCGGATTTGAGAAGTGCATCTGCCTTCAGGGGAAGGTGCGAAGAAGAGCTGAAGAGGTACGTTAACGAGGAGTCGTACGATCCAACACTTGTCTGCTGCGGATTACGTGTCGTCGTGGAGAGGCTTGCGTGTGAACAGCTTGCACAGGCTGCCTGCAGGGAAGAGTTTGTGGCGACGAATGGAACTGTGAACAAATTGGACTACGCGACGCTGCACGGTGCTCATGTGCCGGAGGCGCACTATCTGCTTGGTGCGGTGTACAACACATGTATGCACCTCAAGGGGCGTGATGGTGAGCTTGGGACTGTCCTCCGCATGCTGAACAATGGGTTTGTCAGGCACATGATTAAGGAGTCGGTGGCTTTGTGAGGGCGATTCTCGGGCTGCGTACGGTCGGTCGAGACAAATCTATGATGCGATTGAGCGAGCGTGGTGCGGCGGTTTGTTCGCTGTTGCTGTAACTATCGACAGTCAGAGGCTATACGCTGTGCGCACATGATTCCCTCACTACTAGTCAACGAGTCTCGAGTTCTGGAGGATTGGAGGTATAGGAATGAGAATCGATCTTCACTGTCACACGAAGAGGGCCAAGCAAGGTGATGGGGCAGGTCGTGAGGTTGATCCTGAGACCTTTGCACAGACAATGGCAGATGCTGAGGTCGGTATCGCGGGAATCGCAAACCACAACATTTTCGACCGTGAGCAGTACCTTGCCTTTTGTAAGGCGGCAGACGGGGTATGCCAAGTTTGGCCAGGTATCGAGTTCGATATGGCTGGTTCAAATCAATGGCACCTCATAGTTACGTGCAATCCGAAGGAGGTTGACGCATTTCACGATGTTGTCGATGCCCTCATTGGCGATGTGGGCCCTGACGATGTGCTTTTGTCTGTGGAGCAGGTCGTGAATGCAGTTGATGGCCTTGACGTTCTCTACATTCCTCATTCCCATGGCAAGCGGAGCGGAAAGAAGCTACGAAGCATTCCAGATGATGCACGCAATCAGCTTAAGACTTTAGCTCGAAATCCCAACAGGATTATTGATGAGCCAACGCATCACGCGCTTGGAGTGCTGTCGCGCAACGGCTATAGAGTCATCCTTGGGAGTGACGTCAGAGACTGGTCGACGTATGACGGCTCGAAGCTCGTGGACTTGAGATTCCCCATTGTCTCGTTTGAGGCGTTTGCTCGACTGGTTGAGGGCAATGTTGATGAGTACAACTCATGTGTTCTGAATGAGGGTGCGCCAATCAGCGTAAAGGTGACTCCAGTGGAGGGTGCCAAAGAGCGAACCATAAACTTGTTCAAGGGCGTTAGCATCATTTTTGGGCAGAAAGGCTCCGGAAAGACAAAGCTCATTGAGGCAATCAGCCGCAGCTTAAGCCAGGCAGGCCAGGAAGCCGCCTTTTATAGGAGCGCGAATTACCGCAGTCTCTATGATCAGGAGCTTGTACCTGATTGGGAGAGCTGCAAGGCTCAGGTTGTAGGGGCGGAAAGCTGCGAAAACGAATTTAGGGAGATAGCCGATTGGAGCGAGAACCCCATCATCTCGCTGCAGACGACGTATATCCACTACCACAGATCCAAGATCACAAACAGGAACCGTTTGAGACTTAAGGTCGCAGACATAACGATGCTGCCGCTTTTCATGCGAGAGAACGAATTGGAAAAGGCGAAAAGCGACCGTGACCACATCAACGCTGCCATAGCGGAGCTGGAACAAGTTGACGTAGAAGGCCACTTGGAGGCAGAAAAAGCGGCAATGCTAACGGCGCTGCTTGGCGAGCTATCCCTTGAGGCTTCGAAGGCTGCTGAGGCGCTCGTGGTTGAGAAATACGCGATTGCGCTCTGCAGGTTCTCAATCGATAACATGAAAAAGCAGGCAGAGCGCCTATGTGATTCGCCGTCCGCTCCGAGCAGCGCTGGGTTCCTTGACTTCGCCACGAATCGCATCAAGCTGCATAAGAGTTGCTCCGCAATCCTCAAGAACATCAACGGACAAGACAGCGCCTCGTCGGAGGTCTTCGGCGTATTGGCCGACAAGGGACCGATTCTCATGGTCACTCGCTATCTGATGATTGGGGAGGGAACAAATCCCGCAGACTATTTCAATAGCAAGAAGACTCAGCTCGAGGGCATCAGGAAAGCAATAAAGAAGCTGCAGCGGGAGGCCTTCGGGAGTAAAGCGGTCTCAGTATGCGAAGGCCTAGCGCGCACGATGAGAGAAAGAGGAGTATCAAGTGTTGACGACTTCGTCGGCGCAAAGAAGTATACGGTGCTGAAGAACACGTCATTGCCTTATGTTCCCTCGGATGGAGAACTCGCCATCATTATGCTCTCTCGGTTCCTGGCGGGCGACCACGACTTCTATTTGCTTGACGAGCCTGAGCGAGGACTGGGGAACTCGTACGTTGATGGAGAGATTAGACCCATACTGCTGGGTTTGGCTGCAAGGGGAAAGACGGTGATTGTTGCCACACATAACGCAAACATTGCTGTGAGAACGTCGCCCGTCCAAGCACTGCTTGCTGAATACCATGGGGCCAATGACTTTGCAGTGTACGTTGGCAGCCCTTTCTCAAACTTGATGGTCAGCTGTGACGACCCGACTGATAAGAAGACTTGGTCGAAAGAGAGCATGGTAATTCTCGAAGGCGGCGAGGACGCCTTTTACGACAGGAGGGATATGTATGAGCTCTCGTGAAGTGGTGAATGTTTCCTTTAGGGTCCAAGATGTCGATGACACCGACATCTTGGAAGCTGTTTTCGATGATGAGGCCCACTCGGTTAAGCAGATCAACCTAAATGATGACACCCAGTGTCAGGCAGACCTGAAGGAGACTTTCCTCCTGATGGCCCAGCTCATGGTCGACAAGGACTTGGAGATCACGTTTATCGAGTCGGAAGACTATCCGCGAGAGTTTATCTATGCGGCTATGAAGGCGTACGTTGAAGACCTCAAGACTGAGGTTGCTAACGTGGCTGGACTGATTAGTGCCGAACTAGAGGAGTCAAAGGAAGCTGGAAACAGCGCAGTGCCAGCTTGATCTCTGGGTTCTTTGTCGTTGATGGAGCATCATCGAGGCGGTGGGCCTCGACCCGAGGATCGGCAGCCACTACAATAACCCGAGCTTCGGCTACGCCGGGTGCTGCCTGCCGAAGGACACCAAGCAGCTGCTGGCCAACTACAGCAAGGTGCCGCAGAACCTGATCGGGGCGATCGTCGACGCGAACCGCACGAGGAAGGACTTCGTGGCGGACGGGGAGTTCTTCGGATCCGAGGTTACGCACGATTTGGGGTCGTTCAAGGAGCGGGCGGACGTGATCGTGGCCAACCGCTGGAGCGACGAGCTCTCCGACGTGGGGGAGAAGGTGTACACGCGGGACCTGTTCAGGCGGGACTGACTCCCTGCCCATCCGGACGTTTGATGGCGAGGTTTGGTCCGAATGAGCTGCAGATGGACGCGTTCTGCGTGGTGAGCGACAGCGGCACGCTGGCGGAGGAGTCGAGCTTCTACCTGAGCGTCGGGCGCCCGATCCCGGGGGTGTGCATCCGCACGAGCACCGAGCGCCCCGAGGCGCTGGACAAGGGGTGCTTCGTGCTGTCCGGGATCGACGAGGTCGGCCTGCTGCAGTCTGTGGACCTGGCCGTTGAGATGGTGCGCAACGGCGACCTGGGCGTGCCCGTGCCTGACTACGTGGACGAGAACGTGAGCGACAGGGTCGTGCGCATCGTGCAGAGCTACGTGGGCGTGGTGAACAAGATGGTGTGGCGGAAGGGGTAGGACTTACCAGCTTATCTAGACGTTTTGGAGCTGGTTTTATCCGATTGGGTGGTTTCTCTACGGCGACGGGCGCAACGTCTGCGTCTGCCTCCTTGTGGGTTGTTATCAGGGTTACACGAGGCTTAACGTATGGAGGCTCCCGAAGGGCTACTGTACTGGCCTACGCAATGAATCTCCTAAACAAAGGATTCGTTGTACGACAATCCCAAGAAAGAGGACAATAGCTTACAACGAAGTCGTGAATCCAGCACTTCGCTGTAAACCTAGATGGTTTCTTCGTCGAGTTGCAGGTTGAGCAGCATCGCCGGCCTC
>DJXA01000208.1:9605-18279 GCA_002449555.1 Atopobiaceae bacterium UBA7016
GAGGCCGGCGATGCTGCTCAACCTGACTATTGCCAACTGGATGTCGTTCAAAGATGAGGCCGAACTCAACCTAACGTCTTCTCTCGAGCGCCAACGTATGGAGACCCTTGCCAAACTGCCAGGTTTCCGCAGCAAGAAGGCGCTGCCTGTTGCCGCTGTCTATGGCGGCAATGCCTCTGGTAAGACGGCGCTCTTCAAGGCACTTGCTACGTTGAGGGAGATGGTCGTTGGCAACGCCTCTATCTCGAGTTCTCTTCCCGTTCGCCCGTTCGCCCTTGATACCCAATGCTCAACTATGCCCACGCTATTTGATGTCACGTTCCTAGCCGGGGAGACGGTTTATCGGCTTGTCGTCGAGGCCACGACATCCGAGGTTGTATATGAGTCCCTCGATGTCGTGCGTGAGAAGGGCGTCGTGGAGGTCTACGAGCGTGATGCCTCGCGCGAGCAGCAATTCTCGCTCAACTCTGCCTTCTTCACGAAGTCCGATCACGTGGCTTACGCTGCTAAAAGCACCCGCACCAACCAGCTCTTTCTGGGGAGCGGGTTCTCGCAGAACGTCTCAGAGCTCTCGGAAGCATACTTATGGTTTGCGAACACGCTCGAGCTTGTGGGAGTGGAGTCGCAGTCTTGGTCGTTCGCCAATGCTGCCGGAGGAACTGAAGGGTTCTTGGAGTTCGCCGGGCGGAAGCTCGCGCAGCTCGATACGGGAGTCGTGAAGCTGACCGAGGAGGAGGTCAGCCTAGACGCAATCCAGCAAAGTGCCGAGCTGTCTCGTGCCATTGGCTCGCTGAGCAGCGATTCGTTCATTACTATCGTAATGGACCAGGCTCCGGGTGACTACGGGTTCGAGATGATTACTGTGCGCAGCGTTGACGGGCATCCGCAGGCGTATCGTCTGGGCACCGTGCACAGAGGCCCCGATGGGTACGAGAGGCGGTTCAGCTTGGCGATGGAGTCGTCCGGCACGCAGCGTCTCCTCGGGCTCATGCCGATGCTGTTCGACTTCTCCGGATTGGGAGGGGGCACCGGCTCCAAGGTGTATGTCGTTGACGAGCTTGACCGTTGCCTGCACACGATGCTGACCTCCCGGCTCATCGAGGAGTTCACTGCGGCGTGCGGCCCCGATACTCGCAAGCAGCTGCTCTTCACGACGCACGACCTGCTCCTCATGGACCAGTCGCTCATGCGCCGCGACGAGATGTACATCACAGAGCGAGGAACCGACGGGTGCTCTGAGCTTATTGGACTCGCCGAGTTCGAAGGGATACGTCACGACAAGGATCTGATTCGCAGCTACCTTGACGGGCGCTTTGGCGGCATTCCGATGCTTGGCGAGGCGGGCTCTCGTGGGTAGGCGGAAGAACGACAGCCTCTCACGAAAGTCGGGCACGCGCAGGTACCGCACCGTCTGCTGGGTGTCTGCCGAGGGGAGCACCGAGAGGGATTACTTCGGCATGGATGTGTTTAGGGAAGCGGATGTGAGCCTGCGGTTTCCGAAGGACGTCCACCCCGATCGGCGAAATCCCGCCGCGGTGCTCAAGCGCTTCCAGAAGGCGCTGCGCGCGGAGGACTTCCGCGCCTCTGACGAGGCTTGGATTGTGGTCGACGTTGACGAGTGGGACCGTGAGGAGATCGATGCGCTCTATGCTTGGGCCGAGGAGGACGACAGACACCATGTCGTGGTGAGCAACCCGAAGTTCGAGCTGTTCCTACTCATGCATTTCGAGAAGGCCAGCGGCTGCACAACCTCGGCAAAGGTTGACGCCGCGCTGAAGCGGCACATGCCCAGCTATGACAAGCGATTGGGGAAGCGGCAGTTTTCGAGAGCACAGGTTAGTGACGCGATTACCGTGGCACGGATGAAGCGCGCAGCATGTCGCGATGACCTACCGGGGCCGGGGATGACGGACGCATATCTCCTTGCAGAGCGGCTCATCGGTACGGCGTAGGGCGCGGCAGATGAGCTGGAAGCCTGAAGCCGCTGCGATGCAGTAGGCTACTGCGCAACGTTTCGAGGAGGTTGTGTGCAGTCAATAACGCCCTATGAGTATCTCTGCCTAGCTAAGCTTCTTTCGGTTGCGATGGGAGCGAATGGGCGAGATAGCGTTACCGATGACGAAGCCGATGTTGCATGTGAGACGCTGAAGCATATGGCTGCGCAAAGGATTGACTGGACTCAGCAGCAGAAGGATGCGTACAGGTTGCTCGTCGACTGCGCTAAAGAACGCGTGAGGCGAAACGAAGACGCGAGGCAGTAGCAGACGCACAAGTCTCTATTACGGGCCCGGCACCCCCCTTAAACAACGAGACGCTGCAGTTTCAGGGATGGCATTGTAAACTCTTAACGGATTGCCCTTTGTTCGAAACGAAAGGTTGGAGCGTTGGTGGAAAGAGATAAGCCCGCACCAGCTAAGGTACGCGCAATTACTTTCAACGATGATGCTCATACTACGTTTTATCCAGCAAAGCTCAATGTCTTTATTGGAGCGAATAACTCGGGAAAGAGTAGGCTCCTTAAGGAGATTAGGGGCTATTTGCTGGGGTTATACGGTCAGCGCTATATGCCTCATATTGGGGCTGAGCCGCCAGTGGTTGTTAATTGTGTTGAGATTGACTTGCCAGACACTTTCGACGAGTTTAGCGATATGTTCGAGCTTGAACGAAAGGTCATCAAGGACGACAACGGGTCTTGGTCGCTCAATGACTACTGTAGCGTTGGCCTACAAGTTAACTCAGACAATGCGGTCATCATGGGCTCGCCTCGGACTTCATACTCAGAAGATTGGGAAAGCTCACTTAGAAGGAGTTACGCAGACAATAAACAAGAGCTTCTTTCGTTTGCAGGCCCAGGCTTGGTTGATTACTGCGGCACGGAAGAGAGGTTAGTTCTGTCGGCTGGCCAACGCTACTATGGAGCGCTCGATAATGACCTGAACTTCCTTTCGAGCCGATACCATGCCCAGACAAGTCTCGAGGATCTGAGCTGTCAGACGATTGAGCATTTCGGTAAGTACGTTGTCTTTGATACAGAGACTAAAGGCGGGGTGATCCAGCTTAGGGTTGGAAACAATTATGAGCTGTATGAGGCCGAGGGATCGGTGACGGGTCATCGTTCACTCATAAAAGACGGTGCTTTACTTAAGGATGAGGGAGATGGGTTCCGGAGCTTCTGCATGGTCTATCTGTCCCTAGACTCTCAAAAGCCGGTTTTGCTCATTGATGAACCAGAGTCATTCTTGCATCCTCCACAAGCTTTCGCGCTTGGAAGAATCGTAGGTGAACGCGTGGCTGAAATGGCGAACATGCAGCTATTCATTGCCACGCATAGTTCAAGGTTTTTGGAAGGCATTCTGTCAGTACCAGGTATTGCGGATGACACAAAACTGCTAAGACTTAACCGGGAGGGTTGTGTCAAGGAGAGCCCATTAAGCGATGCGACGCGTGTCATGAAAGACCCTCTTTTCATGACCTCCCATCTGTTCGACGGACTTTTTTCGCGCAAGACTATTGTTGTTGAGTCAGAGGGTGATGAGTGTGTCTACAGGCGTATGCTATCGAGGCTTTATCCAGCGGAGGATGTGGTAATAGTCAACGTCCACAGCAAGCATCGGGTGCATGACGCCGTTAGCTTCTTCAAGGCGATGGGCACCCCATGCGGTGCAATCGTTGACTTCGATATCCTGAACAACGCTGATATCTTCGCAGCCCTTCTTCAGGCGTTTGGGTGCGACAACGCTGATGAGCTTGTAGATACCGCAAAGAGCTTACAGGGTGTAGCGGCGCGTCTCGTACAAGGACAAGACACATCTGTTAAGGATGCCATTGTCCAGAGCCTTAGCGATCTTGAGAGCCGCTGCGCTGAGAATGAGGAGGAGCTGTCACTGGTTCACGGTATTCGACAACGATTCACAGAGTTTTTCGAGGGTGGCCACAGCTCACCTATGTCAAAGAAAGTTTGGAAGACTGATGTTGCGAGCTCATTTAGTGAGTGTGCTAATCGATTAGCAGATCTGCACAAAGAGTGCAGAAGCCTCGGGCTTTTGATAGTTGAGACTGGGGAGCTGGAGTCGGTGTTTGATTCCGCCGTGCCATACACTCAGAACAAAAGAGGATGGCTGCAGAAGGCTCTTCAGTTTATTGATGAGGCGGAAATCGACTATCTGCGGCAATTTGCAATTTCAGGAGCCATAGACGCAATGCTGGTGGGCGTCTCCTCCAACTAGAGTGGTCAAATTGGTCCGGCACTAACATTGGCAGCAGGTATCGTACAAAGTAGCTCTGTAGATGGTGTAACGAATGAAGCTGAGGGTACAGTTCCTGACGGAAAATGGAGTGACCTTTCACATCGGTGGTATGGCTGGGGTGTACATGGAGAAGATGGCCAGGTTCTGGGGTATGAGCGATGATGAAGGGCGCATACTCTGTCTGACGTAGCCTGAGTCCCCAACATCACAAAGCGGAATTCCCCGCGCTCACATGGGGAAATCCCCACCCTCACGGAGGGCGCGGCACGCCCGTCGCCCCCGCGAAGGTAGCCTCCGTATCAAGGGTGTCCAAGCCTTTGGTTACGGAAGGACGTGGAAAGGATGGCTCCAGGCGTCCCGCAGATAGATGATGTACGCAGGCTGTGGTCCGAGGGGCGGGACGTCTCCGAGATCGCCCGCGTGACCGGCAACGACCGCAAGACGGTCAGGAAGCGCCTGCAGATGGACGACTTCTCGTCTGAGGCTTCCAGGCCAACTGAACGGTCCGTTCGTGACCCACAAAACAATTAGTAGGTCATTTCAGGCAAATAATGGCCCACAAAGCACTTCGTGGGTCACGAACGACCAACGGTGATATCGATCCCATCAACGATCTTGAGCAGCTCCGGAAATGCGAGAACCGCAGGAGAGCTGCCTCGGTGGGGGAGAATCTCGACGATAACCCCCGCCTCCTTAAGGGACCTTACGACTCTTTTGGCAGTGCTCTGGTTAAGTCCGGCCTCCTTTGTGAAGACGCTTGCGGGGAAGATGGCCATTCGGAACAGGCGTGGCGCGACGGTCGCCGCGTTGTCGGTGCGTACCGTTTTCATCAAGAACTCGAGTGTCGTCTGGTATAGCTCTCCCAGCGAGCCATTGCTGCGGGCACGTCTTTTGCAGCGGGAGGCATGTAGCGGGCATCATCCCTGTTGATGTTTGGCCCAATCCAAACTTGATCGAATCGATAACGACCGGGGGACTTTAGTTCTCCTCGGACTCCTTTCAAGAGAAGCCCGTGCGCTGCGCATAGAACCCTGCTTGTAAGTGGAAGCTTCTTCAGCATTTCATCAGCGAGTATCACCGCACGTCTGTAGTTAATGACCTCCTGAATATCGTCTCGTTTTTCGGGATTGATGTTGGTGATGCCGGCCTCAAAGGCCAACACGTCACTCATGGTTGCGCGGGTACCCTCAATTCGAGATGAGTTCGCCGCCTCTGCCGTTAGCATCGGTGACAACAAGATGTCAGGGTCCGGAATGATGCCCAAGAAGCTATCGTACCGGGTCAATTCGGCTGTCGCAGTGGCGAGCTGCGGTGCGATACGCTCCCATTCAAGTGATTTGGGACTGCGGAGGAAATCCTGGACCAAATCGGAACGGGAAGGACGCCACACATGCAGCAAGGAGCAGAGAATAATCGCGATAGAAACACTCATCAGATTCGACCATAGCTGAGCCGACACGATAGCGGAGCCCGGCTACCCCTATTGGCATCCGCTGAGGAGCTTGGTGGCGCGAATACGGGAAGACGGACGAAGCGCCCGTCCCCAAGCACGAGAGCGAGCCGAAGTACATCTCGGAAATGAGACGCGAGGCGATCGAGCACTACCCGGACCATGGGAAGCGCCTGGCGCGCACGCTGAGGACACTTGCATACGGACAGGACGGCGCCCGGTCCTATGGCCGAACGCCGTCCGTTTTCATGCCTCGCATCTCACGTGCATTACCATCGAGGGTTCCTCGGCGTCACTTATCCGATGAGCACGCCCTTGTCGGTGAAGACGCAGACGGCACCGTCTATGACCGCCTCGCCGGTCTGCATGGCGCCGGAGGAGCGGAAGTAGTAGGTGTTTCCGCCGATGTCCCGCCAGCCGGTGACCATGTGCCCCTGCTCGTCGAAGTAGCGCTTGTAGGCGTCGGAGACGACGTCGGTGAAGCCCGTGGCCATGTTGCCCGACGGTCTGAAGTAGTAGTTGACTCCGTCGATTGTCGCCCACTCGGTGGCCATGGAGCCCGACGGACGGAAGTAGTAGTGGTTGGTGACGCCGGCGCCGTTGTCGATGTCCCGCCAGCCCGTCATCATCTGGCCGCCCTCGTCGAAGTAGTACTTCTTGTCGACCCCGTTGTCGGATATGGTGGCCCAGCCGGTGGCCATGTTGCCGGAGGCGCGGAAGTAGTAGGTCACGCCGTCGATCTGGAACCACGTGCTCCTCACCAAGTTGCCCGAGGCGGGGTTGAAGTAGAAGTGCATGACCTTGCCGGAGACCTCGACGTCGGTCCAGCCCGTGGCCATCCTCCCGTCGTCGCCGAACCAGTACTTGGCGTCCCCCAGGTCCATCCAGCCCGTGACGAGCCTGCCGTCCCTGCCGTAGCCCTTGGCGCCGTCCGCGAACGTGTACCAGCCGTTCGCCGGGCGCGCGATGCGGAAGGTCGCCGTGGCGGTCCCTGCGTAGCCGCCGACGCCCGTCACGGTGACGGTGGCGGTGCCCACCTCGACGTTGTTCGCATAGGTGACCTCGTAGTCCGTGCCCTGCGCGAGCTCCTCGCCGCCGAGGGTCACGGTGACCTCGGGCTCGATGGCCTTGCCGGTGCAGGGCGCGAGGTCGAAGGGCAGCGCGACGTCCGCACCCGAGAGGTCGACTGGGGCGGGGGGCACGATCTCGAACGTCACCGCCTTCGTCCCGACGTAGCTGCCCCTGCCGGTGATGGTGGCGGTGGCGGTGCCGGGCCCGACGTTGTCGGAGTAGGCCAGCGTGTAGTCGACGCCCTCGGTGAGGGCGATGCCATCCCACTCCACCGCCAGCCCCGGGGTGACCGGGGAGCCAGTGTACTCCTGAGGCTCGATTTCGGCGACCACTGCCTTTGATATGTCGCGGCCGACCGGGACGAAGCTCCAGCACTGGGCTACGGTGGAGTTCGCCTGCCACACCCGTACGTTGGTTCCACTCTCTATCGTGCCGGCGGCGACGTCGAGCGAGTAGCCGTTGCACCTCGACCTCACCCTGTAGCCGTCCCCGTTTCGCGTTATCGCCCACTGCTGTCCAGTGGAGGAGTTGCCCTCGTAGGCCTGGACGTTCGTGCCCATGTTGAGGCTCGCACCCGCCACGTCGAGTGCCACGCTCGTCCCTTTCTGGGTGATGGTGTAGAAGCCGTCAGCATATGCGACGTGCCACGTGTCGTAAGCAACCAAGTCCTCTGGTTTTCCGGTGCCCTTGAACAGCTGGACATTGCTTTTGTTTGGGGCGGTCGAGTCTGCCCCGTAGATATCGAGGAAGTAGTATGGGTCGCTACCTAGGGTCGACGTGACCACGATTGCGTAGTCGCCGTCGGGGATCAGGGGATCACAGCTGTCGCACAGCTCCCCGATCGGTATGAAGCTCCAGCGCTGTGCTTCGGTGTCGTTGCTTGTCCACACCTGTATGTTTTGTCCACTTACCACGTCACCGCCATCTACATCGAGCGAGAAGCCGTTGCACCTCGCCTCGAGGCGGTAGCCTGAGCCGTTCTGGGATATCGCCCATTGCTGCGCCTCGGTTCCGTTCTGGGCGTATGCGTCGACGTTGGTTCCCCGTGCAAGGTGTGCGCCGACTACGTCAAGGGCGGGGCCGGTGGGGCTGGTCTGGGTGATGGTGTAGAACCCGTCGCTGTACGTAATGTACCACGTGTCGTAAGCAACCAAGTCCTTGGGCTTTCCGGTGCCCTTGAACAGTTGGACATTGCTTTTGTTTGGGGCGGTCGAGTCCGATCCGTAGATATCGAGGAAGTAGTATGGGTCGCTACTTTTTGTCGAAGTCAACACGATCGCGTACTGCCCGTCGGGGAGGACGCGGCTATAGCCAGTTTCCATCCTGGTACCGTCAATCGTAAAGTCCGGCCTGATGTAACAGGCAACGCCGCTGGTCAGGCGCTTGTGGGTGGCGGCGGGGCGGCTCGTGTAGGTGTTGGTCTCGACGGTCGTCACGTAGCCGCTCGCGACCCCGGTGACGATGCCGATGTGGCCGTAGGTGGAGTCGGCCCACTCGTTGCCGCCGGTGGAGCCGTCGCTGAGCTGGGCGCCGCGTTTCCACACGATGACGTCGCCGGGCTGGGGGCTACTGGAGACGCGCGTCCAGCCGCTGGGCAGGGTGTTGCTTGTGTAGTCGATGGCATTGCCCGAGGTGTGCGAGCCCGTCAGGTAGTCGTAGTAGTAGAGGATGAGGTCGACGCACTGCACGCCGTAGGAGCCGTCGTAGTCCACGTTCCATCCCTCGCTCGCGCGCGCTTTGGCCCAGGCGACCGCCTCGGACTGGGAGTGCTTCACGCTCATGGCGACGAGCTCGAGGTTGTCGGCCTCCTCCCATTCCGGCTCGGACGGCATGGCGACGGGCTCGGCCCCGTCGCCATCCTCGCTGGTAGCCTCGGCTGGTGCTACGGCGTCCTCGGCCTCCTCCC